>NZ_JAUBRI010000105.1:0-15343 GCF_036701795.1 Microcoleus sp. N9_A1 | reverse complement strand
CATTGTTTATACGCCCTTTATTTCACATTTGGGTACACAATGCAAGGGCTAATTGAGAATGGTGCAAGATCTCAGTTGAAACCGACTGAAGAATGGTGACAAATATTTGATTGTTTATTTAATTTGTTTTTCAGTCCTCTTTGAGAGGACTTTCGCTATGAGACGGGGGTTTCACCCCCCGGCGGACTAGACTATTAGACCTCTTGCAAAAATAATTAGGACGGGCTCTCCGGCTCATCAATTGATGAAAAGGATTTTTGCAAGAGGACTATTCCTCTTTCGTCCGAAACACCTTTTCTATCGACTTCACCACAAGTTCTCGCGGCATCAATCGAGGCATATTGGCGATGATTTGATTGGGAATTCCCCCTGTCACAACATTAGACTCATTTTTGTCTAAAGCTTTCAAAGCATCTCGCACTACTTCCGTCGCAGGAACGAGTTTTTGCCCGCTGCTGGATGCCATAGCTTTCGGAAATTCAGCTACTGCGAAAAAGTCCGATTCTGTCGGTCCTGGACAAAGGCACAAAACGCGAATTCCTAAATCTTTATTTTCCGCCCAAAGTGCCTCGCTGAAACTCAAAACAAAGGCTTTAGTAGCTGCATACATCGACAAGTACGGCATCGGTTGAAAAGCTGCGATCGAACTAACATTGATGATACTTCCTGCTTTTCGCTGCCGCATTCCCTGCAAAAATAAGTGCGATAGTTCAACTAATGCTACAATATTTAGTTGCACCATTGTTAGTTGTTTCGCAAGCGGGCGATCCTCTTCGAGGGCTTCGCTAACGACAAAAACACCGTAATCGCCAAAACCCGCATTATTCACCAACAAATCAACCGTCCAACCTTTTTTAACAACCGTATCAAATACAGCAGTTCCAGCGCCCGGTGCGCTCAAATCTTGCACGATTACTTCTACCTGAACCTTTAATTCCTGTTGCAGTTTAGCAGCTAACTGTTGCAATTTATCTGCGGAACGAGCTACCAAGATTAGATTGTGCTGGCGTTTGGCTAATTCGGCGGAAAAGGCTGCACCAATTCCGCCAGAAGCACCGGTGATTAAAGCAGTGGGCATGAACTTAATTCGGATTATTTGATAGGAAGTTTATATATTTTAACAATTATTTTGGCGGGAACCTGTAAAATAATTAAAAGGGAATAGGTGAGTTTTATGGCGCGTCTTACCGATCGAGCTTTTGAAATTTTGCAGGCCGAAGTTGACAAGTGCGCGGCGGCTGATAGTCTAGCGGGTGAAGTGTACCGACGCATGGTAATCAAGCGGTTGGAGAAACTTCGATCGCAAAACGGCACTTTCGCATCAAGAGAAGAAATCCGCGATACCTTCAAAGACGAATTTCCCAACTTCAGCGAAAAAGCTCTCAAAGCTGCTGTCAAAGCCAATCGCCCACCCGGATTGTTCGGTAAAATCATCTTTGCTGGGAGTTTGTTGGGAAGTGCAGCGGGGATAATTTGGCTGATTAACCTACCTTTTCCGATGATTCGCTGGCCCGTGGCGAAAACAATGCCGATATTGTTGCTGCCGAGTTTTATGAGTATGGATCACAATTATCGGCAGGCGATCGCCCTTGTGGAACAATCTGATCAACTAATCAATAAAGCCACTGCTGTCGCTGATTTTGACTTGGGCGAAATTAAAGCAAAAGAGGCTCAAAAACATCTCGACGCTTTGCCGGTTTGGTTTTTAGGTTACTATCCACAAACTTACTGCTCTTTTTTCGGCTGCCGTTGGCGGTTTACACTCGATGAATTTCAAGCCGCCCGCAAAAATGTCGGGCGGATGGAGGCTCAGATTTTCCAGCAAAAAAATGCTTTTAGTCAGTTAAATCAAGTCGAACAAACTCTCAACGCGGCGAAACAGCAGTATCAGGAAGCCAAAACCGCTGCAGATAGACAAAAAGCGACAGTAAATTGGCAAAGTGCGATCGACCAACTCAATCAAATTCCCGCCGAAACCCTCGCAGGAGAAACGGCTAAGAAAATACTCAAAGCAGCAGAAAGAGACTTTCAAGCAATGGGCGGCGTCGCCACCGGTTCTGTACAGGCTGACAACTTAATTGAAGCTGCTAAAGAATTTGCTCTCTCCGCCGCCGTCGCCTCCCAAAAACCTCCCCATCCCGCCGCACAGTGGGAGCAAATAGCAGAATTGTGGCAAGAAGGAATTAACAGACTAAAATTAATTTCTGTCGATAACCCGGGTTATCTCGATGCTCAAACTAAACTCGCTGAATATCAAAAGAATTTAGGAATTACCCAGATTAGACTGCAAGCAGAAAAAGATTCTGCAACAGCTTTGCAAGCAGCTAAAAACTTGTTTGCCAACTTGCAAAAAGATGTGAATTCTCAAAATCCCGGTTACTCCCTCAGCCAGTTGCAACAAATTATCAATCAATTAGAATCCGTCAAACCGGGGACAACTGTTTATCCCGAATCCCAAAAATGGCTGCAATCTGCTCGCAAAAAACAGCAAGAATGGCAAAAAAATTAGCTGTTGACTGTTAACTGTTGACTGTTAACTGTTAACCGTTGAATAAGGAATGAGAATTAAATAACTTACAATGCGTGATGGTTCTTGTGGGATGGGCGTCCCGCCCGTCCAGAAAGGGCGGGCGGGACGCCCAACCCCTACTCCCCACAAACTTGTGTAAATTATTTAATTCGCGATCCTAATGACTCATATCATGTCTGATCGATTAACCATAATATCCTGGTCGGGGCGGGTTTTTGAGATTGTCAATTATTCGCAGGTATTGTTGGTAAACCCGCCCCTACAAAAATCGCGGTCGCTCGACCGGACATAATATGACTAATGACTAATGCCAACAACCAACTGCCAACTGCCAACTGACAACTAACAAATTACCAAGTCGGGTCAACATACAGATTAATTGTCACTTGCTTTTTCCCCGAAGGGATGCCGGAAATACAGGCACAAATCGTATCTCCGCCATCAATTTCTACTTCGCAAGCGTGACAAGAACCCATGAGACAGCCGGTAGGAATAGAAACCCCTGCACGTTTAGCTACATCTAGTAAAAGCTCTCCTGGTTCAGCTTCAACTGTCACGTTATCTGGTAAAAAACAAACTTTTGTCATTGAATTTGAACCTCAACTATCACAAACAATAATTAACAGTTAACAGTTAACAGTCAACAGTCAACAGTCAACAGTCAACAGTTAACTAATTAGCCTAAAATATGCTTGATATCTAAATGCTTTTCCACTGTATCTGCTAGAGAGTCTAACAGAGTTTCGCGGTGTTCTCGGTAATTAGGAATACCTGTAGGCAACGCGCGGAGTCCCCGCTGCTGCCGCAAGTGATTTAACCAAGCTCGCCGCCAAGCTCCGTTGTCAAAGATGCCGTGCAGGTATGTGCCCCAAATTGATTGAGAAGTATTGACAATGCCTAAACTAGCATCGTCAAATAGCGGTTGAGTCAAATCAGACTCTAGGATTTGCGTTTTTCCTTGATGAATTTCGTAACCGGAAACGGGCAAACCCGGTTGAGGATAGTTAGATGTTACGATGCGTTGGCGGGCAATTTTGTTCGGTGCCATCGCAGTTTTCAAAGGCAGCAACCCCAATCCAGGGAATTCTCCCTTTTCTCCCTCAATGCCTTCTTTATCGGTGATACTTTGTCCCAGCATCTGAAAGCCGCCGCAAACTCCCATGACTGTACCGCCTGCTACTAAATAATTTTGAATAGCTTTTGCCATACCTGTTTGGCGCAGCACTTGCAAATCGGAAATTGTAGTTTTAGAGCCTGGTAAAATCACGGCGTCTGGATGGCCTAAATGGTCTTTTGGGCTGACATATTTGACTGTGACGGTAGTTTCCGACTCCAGGGGGTCAAAGTCGGTAAAATTGGAAATTCGGGGCAGGCGGATGACGGAAATATTGATGTCGGTTTGAGCATTGGGAGAACGCCGATCGAGCAAATCGAGAGAATCTTCTGAGGGAAACACTTCGTCTATCCAAGGAATTACCCCAACTACCGGGATTCCCGTCCTTTCTTCTAGCCAAGTCAAACCAGGATCTAATATCGATTTTTGCCCTCGGAACTTATTAATAATGAATCCTTTAATTAAAGCTCGTTCGTCGGGATCTAGCAATTCCAAAGTACCGATTATGTGAGCAAAAGCACCGCCGCGATCGATATCAACTACTAGCAAAGTCCGAGCCTTTAAATATTTAGCTACCCGCATATTTGTTAAATCGCGGTGTTTGAGATTAATCTCAGCAGGGCTGCCGGCTCCCTCACAGACAATCATGTCAAATTCTTGACCGAGAAATTCTAAAGATTCCCGAATAGCTTGCCAGCCGATATCGAAATACTGTTCATAATATTGAGATGCTCGCACATTTGCGATCGCCCGGCCCTTGACAATCAATTGAGAAGTCATGTCTCCTTGTGGCTTGAGCAAAATCGGATTCATTTCTACCCAAGGTGCGACGCCCGCAGCCCAAGCTTGCACTGCTTGAGCGTAACCAATCTCTCCGCCGGCGGCTGTGACATAGGAATTCAGTGCCATATTCTGACCTTTAAACGGAGTTACCCGCCAGCCTCGCCGAGAAAAGATTCGACACAACGCTGCCACGAGTAAAGATTTCCCTGCGTGAGATGTTGTTCCCACGACCATAATTGCTTTCATAATATTAAAAGAGAAGGAAGAAGGAAGAGCCAAGAGCCAAGAGCGAAGAAGGAAGAGGGAAGAGGGAAGAGGGAAGAAGTAAAAAGTAAGAAGTAAAAAGTAAAAAGTAAGAAGTAAGAAGGCAGAAGGCAGAATCAAAAAAAATTCTGATTTCTACCTTTTGCTTTTAGCCTCAAGATGAGGGCTTATCTTCGTCGGATAGATTTTCAGACTTGGATTCATCGGCCGCTTGAGCAGCTTATACTAGCTCCGAAGGGGGGGGATTCGGGCGAATCAATTCCGGTTGTTCTCCCTCAGAAGATGGTGTTTTATCTGTGGAAGGGGGGGGATTCGGGCGAATCAATTCCGGTTGTTCTCCCTCAGAAGATGGTGTTTTATCTGTGGATTCGATCGAGATCACTGATACTGAAACCGTTTCCACCTGCACGATCAACCCAGGTTCTCCCGGTACTTCTATCTCTACAGGCGCTGCCATTTCCACCACAGTCATTTCCAGAGATACAGCAGGGGCTGCTGCTTCTGGTACGCCTGCTGCTGCTTCCGGTTCACCAACTGCAGCCAGCGGTGTCTGGGTTTCCAGGGATAAAGCAGGGGCTGCTGCTTCTGGTACGCCTGCTGCTGCTTCCGGTTCACCAACTGCAGCCAGCGGTGTCTGGATTTGGGCGGACGATCGATCTTCGATCGGAGTTTCCCCTATTTTGTCAGAACTCCCTGTTTCTGCCACCATCAACTCGGCCATTGCTTCAACATCGGTTGGAAACGGCACTCCAAGGCTTGTTTCAACAGCAGTTTTGCTAGTTTCTGCTGCAACTTCCGCAGCCGCCTCGGCTAATTCTGATTCGAGAATCAGGTCGATATCCGGTGCAGGAGTCGTGATTTTAGATTCAGGTGCGATCGATTCTGGAGTCGCTGAAGGTTTTGGCGTCTGGGGAGTTGCATCAGACTTGTTTTTACCAGCACCTCGTCCCAAAATACCGCCGAGACTATTTTTGATATTGCCGAACAGACTTCCGAAACCGCCGGATTTTTTAGCAGGTTTGGCAGGAGTTGAGTTTGCCGTTGGGGCTGCCGTTGGTTTCGCCGTTGGGGCTGCCGTTGGGGCTGCCGAACTAGCAGCAGACTCAGAATCTTGAGCCATCGCCCTCCATGTCTTCTCAAAATCGTCATCTTCTGGCTGCTGTTGAGGTTCGGGCTGAGCCTCTGCTGGCTCCACAGTTGGTGCAACGGCTATTTCTGAAATTTCTAGAGGTAGAGGTAGAGGAGTGAAGCTGCTGGCTGCTGATTCTGTTGGGGGTTGTGAAGTCTCAGCAACAGGAGTTTCGACTGAAAACACTGGTATTTCTCCAATTGCAGGTGGTTTCGAGTCGGAAATTTTCAAGTCAGGGACGATCGAACTTTCAGCAATACTTTCAGCTATGGGAGGAATCGCTGGCTGTTCCTCTAGCTTTACCTCGCCCTTATCCAGAGTGGGTGCTGGAACCACATCAGTTTTCGGTTTGGGCGATCGAACAAACTTAGGTTTTTTCGCTGCGGGCTCTTTTTTCTTGGCAAACAAGCCAGCAAACGGCACGCCTGCTGCAGCCAAATTCGCCGACTGAGGAATCGGCGTTTGCTCAGCAACGGGCGTCACCTGCCGGCGCAAAGTCAGAGTTTCCCAGGCAAACCAGCCCAACATCGCCACGCCCGCCATTTGACCAAGCAGGAGAGCACCAGTAATTCGTCCCGCACAAGCCCATAAAATTAACGCATAAAAAAGCCCTACCCCGCTCCAGGTAAAATCATTTTTGCGGTGTACTTCTGGAAAAAAGAAGGCCGCCATGTAAATACTGAAGCTGCCTAGACCGACCGCCAACGCCAGAAAGTATGCAAGCATATTGTCGGTACCTCCGCTGTGTCAAATAACTTCTACGCGCTAATTCTACCTTTGTGAGAGACCCAACGGCTTCTTTCTCTAGGACAATTCTTGATTTTTAGGGAAGTTTGCCAACGAACCAGTGCAAGGAATTTAACAGGTTCAACGGATGTTGACGGTAGAAGTGCGAGGAAAGATTTCCCACTCTCCCCCACTTCCCTACTGCCCATCACCCCCATCCCCACACCCCCTATCCCCATCACCCCCTCCTCAGTGGTGATAGATGTCACTTAACTATGCCCGTGCGATCGCACCAAGCGACTGAGGATGTTTATATGTTGTAGGTGTAAGAGGAATTATGCCCTAGGGCGTATGTATTGGAGACACTGCCATGTTAGAAAAAGTATTATTAGCTGCCGGCTTAACCTTATCGCTTCACATATTTCCCGGACTAAGCACTTCCGCGCCGTTACCGAAAAATTTGGTATTGCGATCGAGCGATCGTCCTACTCAAACCCTGAAACTTCCCCTCGTTGCAATACCTGTGGGCTTCAATCCGAACGTCGAATCCTAATGATAGGTGCCAGATTATACGTGCAAGTGCGATCGGACTTAGGCGCAGTCTTTCTAATATTTTTTTCGAGCTGTTCTATTTTTTATGTGACTGTTCACAACTCATCAGTTTGTAGTCAGGGCTTTAGTCCTCATTAATATCACCTAATAAGGACTAAAGCCCTGACTACAAACCGTAGGCAAATAATTAGTAGCAGATAGAACATTAATTCCCCTAACATACTAGACAAATCTCAACATTAGGTTGTCTCATAGAGACATTCAAACCTTAAAAAACTTGGGAAACCTTGAGTAAAGGATCAAAATAGATATATGATGTCAGATTGACATCGAAGCTAATAATACCAATTTATTGTAAAGTTGTACATATCTCGATCCCCCTAAATCCCCCTTAATAAGGGGGACTTTGATAAGAATCTTGTTCCCCCCTTATTAAGGGGGGCTAGGGGGGATCGGATTCTATGCAGCCGCATAAAAAATTGGTATAAGCACATTGACTATTAAATCAAGGAAAGCGAAAATGGGACTTAGTGATATTCTCTTGAATGAAAACCACAGAGAAACTTTTGTTGATGACTGTGTAAAGTTGATAGACCAACAAGTTGCTGCAGCGTCAGGATTGGGTGGTATGGCTCTGAAAGCTGCCTACTCTACTGTCAAGGGGATACGGGCTGACTATTGCGCCCAAGTCGTCGATCAACTTCTGCCAGAAATCTCGATCGCACTCGATCCGATGTGGACTGAAGCCGTAAACAATGGCAACCCAGTCGAATATTTTGCTCAAAGAAAAGGTGAAGTAGCAGACGAATTGCTCCAGATAAGTGACAAAAGGGTCGAGAAAAGCACAAGAGGGATGGTTAAAGGCGCCTATGCCAAACTCCGCCCCTCAGCTAAGACTTACGTAGAAAAGGGAGTACCGGATTTAGCCGAAATTATTAATAAACATAGTGTGGCCTGATAAGTGAGCAACGGCTAAAAAACAGGATACCCAGATACCCGGATTCTTCCAGAAATCGGGTATCTAAAAGCAGACTTATTCGTAAGTTTGCAGTTAGGAGAAAGAGTCCTAATTTTATGCTTATCCATTGCCAACTACCCACTGATTTGCCGCCAATATTTTCAACATCGCCTGTCCGGTAATTCCCAACCCCAAAAACATTACAAACATCGCACTAATCGCCGGCAGAAATTTAACTGCTGTTATCTGTTTTGGCAGTTTATCAAAATTTCGTTTTGCATAAACTAAGATTAACCCGATCGCACTCAGCACTAAAGCCAATCCCAAACTAAACGCTACCACTAGCGTCATTCCCAAACCAACATTGCCCAAAGCCGACGCGCTCAACAGCATCACCAAAGCGGCAGGACAAGGCAACAAACCGCCGGAAATTCCCAACGCTAATAAGCTTTTCCAAGTAATAGCAGAACCGTCAGCACCGGGAGGCAAATGCGAGTGAATCCGGCCGTCTCCGTGATCGTGGTAGTGGTGAGATATATCGGGTTTTACAGGCTTAAATTCTCGCTCCCAACTTCCTCTACTCAAAAGATTTACTGGTTCTTTACATTCCGCAGTAAAGACTTTACTCCTTAAAAACCAGTTTTTATTGAAAAATTTAGTCTTGATTTTTTTGATAACTTCAGTCCTGACTACCAACCGAGTTTTTAGTTTTTCTAAGAGTAAGTTAAGCCCGATGAAGGCTACTAATAAACCAGAGATTAAACTCAGCCAAGGGTCTAATTTTTCTGGGTCGATTAAGTTAGAAGCAAACAAAGTAATTCCGCCCACAGCAAACACGCCGGCAGTGTGAGTAATTGTAGTCGTCGCTGCTAGAAATAAAGCGTGTACCGGAGTAGCCCGCGAACCCACTAAATAAGCGCCGACTATTGTTTTTCCGTGTCCGGGCGACATCGCGTGCACGCATCCCCAAGCAAATGCTCCCGCTAATGCTAGCAGCAAACTCCAACCTGAATCCCAGATAGATTCCTTTCCTGCTAACAAAAAGTCGCGGTTTTGCGGCGTAAACACAAAGCTTTTGACAACACCCGCTTGCACAATCGTAGCTTGGCAGCTAGCTGTCACCACTCCGGGCAAAAACAGATTGTAATTAATCCGCAATTTCTCTGGTTGGGAGATGGAAATTGAATCAGGTAAACCGGAGGTTTTATTTTGAGAAGATGCGGGCCAGGTGTAGTCTAAAATTAAGGTGCTGTGGGTATTGGGCTGCTGGATTAAGCTGGCGGTTTTAGCTGCTATTTCTAGCGGTTTTACGGCTACGGAGCCTTGAATGTTGCTATTGTTGGTGAGGCGGATTTGTTGGCTAAAAAAGTTTTCTAGCTGTGTTTGGTGGCTGCGAACTTCAGCAGGTTGTAGCTGGCTATCTCGATTGTCGTCGGCGAAGTTTGTTAAGCCTGTTGGGAAGGTTAATGTTACTTCGGTTTGCAAATTGTTGACTACTATTTCTGCTACGGATAAGTCTGACCAATGCGAGTAAACTGGTCGGGTTGAGATTGTTAGTAATAATGAAAGTGTGAGAAAGAATAGGATTAAAAATTTTGGCGGTCGGTTTAGTTTGTATTGCATAAGTATATCCTTTTAAGAGTTTTATCGTCGGGTGGGGGCGGGTTTATTTAAATTGTCTATATCCCATAAAATTATTGGTGAACCCGCCCCTACGGCTCAAAATTCATAACTTCCCAAACCCAATGCTTGGCGGGATCGATCGTCAAAACTCGGGTCAATTTCCTTGGACTTTTGAAAAAAAGCGCGAGATTCAGCATCTTTGCCTAAAGTACGGGCGATCGCACCAGCCCGGTAAAATATACCCGCATCCCGAATGCCCGATCGCATTATTTCGGCCATCACTCGATCGGCCTTTTGCCATTCCCCAGCGGCGGAAAGCGCCCAGGCTAAAGTATCCAGCCCCGCCGCATCCCGCCGAATTTTCACCTCTTCCTGCATTAACGCCAGCGCTTCGGCGACATCCTGCGATCGACCTTTTTCCAGCAGCAAACTCGCCAAATCGCGCCGATGTCCAAAACCGCCAGATCCAGAAACCTGTTCCTGTCGCAACCCAGCTTCAGCTTTGTCGCGAAGTCGCCCGGATTCGATCGCATCTCCCTGCAACTCCTTCACCCTCGCCATACCGCGATCGACAATGCGATCGAACACCGTCGCCACCTGCCCATAATACGCAGAAACCTTGCTGTAATTAGCCTCTGCTTCCCGATAATTGCCCTGCCGCGTCTCCAAATCCGCCAAATAAATCAGCGCCAGCGGGTATCGCGGCACCAACCGCAAAGCTTCCAAAAACAGCGCTTTCGCCTGCACAAACTGCCCGCGACGCGCGTAAAATCGACCCAAGAGCGATCGGGCCCGCGCCGAACCCCCAACCTCTCCCGGTTCCTCCGCCGCCATTGCTTGCTGGTAATCCTGCAAAACCTCAGCATCTCGGCCCTGAGACTCTCTCACCAAAGCTCTCAAAGTGAGAGAACCCAAGTTCGGAATCCGGTTAACTAAGGTTTCAGCGGCGACATTTGCATCGCTCACTTTTCCCATCGCCAAGTTAGATGTAACGGAAAGGGCGATCGCATCTTCATTCTCAAAACCCACCTGTTTAGCCAAACGCAAAGCAGTAGCAAAATCGTGTCTGGCCTCGGCAATTCGAGCTAAAACTAACAGCGCACCTTTATTGTCAAAAGCCAAATCGGCGATCGACCTTTCAGCCGCCTGTTCTGCCAACAAAAACCAACCACCCTCCCCAGTTGCGCGAGCCATTTTCAAATAAGATCCCGCCAGTGCCGCCCGGTTCAAACCGCTGCGGGAATCAACAGCCAGCCGCTGCTGATAAAAAACAATTTCTTGCTGAATTGCTTCCTTTTGATTGGGATTATTTCTCAAAGTTTCCGAAAAATGATAGCGGTAATTAGCATCAAGACCAGCCGGACTTTGGTTAGAAAATTTATCTAAAACAAAACGCAAATTAGGAGGCAAATTAACTAATACCATCCCAACTAAAGGGACTACTATCAGCAGCCACCACGACAAAACATCCGATTTTATTTCCGGTTTAGTTTTAGTTTTCATAAATCCGCGTTAATCAGCGTTCATCTGCGGTTAAAAAAAGTATTTTCTATCTGTCATTAGCCAATGACTAATGACTAATGACTAATGACTAATGACTAATGACTAATGACTAATGATTAATGATTAATGACTAATGACTAATGACTAATGACTAATGACTAATGACTAATGACTAATGACTAATGACTAATTCGGCAAAGCCAAATAAGGAAAATTAGGTTCTAAAGGTTTGTGTCCCTGAGCCGGATTTCCCGGAGTTCCGTTATATGAAACGTTATCGCCAACGGGAGAACCCACCAAAGCTCCCAGAGTGATATCAATAACGTCGTCCATCAGCATACGACCTCCGATCAAGCTTCCTTGAGCGTTTGTAGCGCTAGCGTAGCCGCTGGTTTTTGTGGTATCGATCCGCATGACATCGGGCAAGAAAGCTCCGGCTATCGCATTTGGATCGACATTATCGCTACCATCCAAAATATCCACAGCATTCAGAGTAGCAACAGCTTCCTGCCGCACCGGAGCAGCAGCACCGCTCAAATCCAAATTCGGAGGAATAGTATTGAATGCCTCCAGAAACGCGGGACTAACTATCAAACCCTCATTAATTGCAGGTCTCGCCAATCGCTCAAACTGTTTGAAACCACCAGCTCCGTCTCTGATAGAAATCGTTGTCCAAACATCAAAAGTATTCGCCCCACTTCCTGCTTGCAACAACGCTTTGGGAACGCGCACGGCAATTGTATTGACGTTGTAACCTTTAGTAAAGTCGATCGCTCGACTCGGTTCCCTGAAACCTACTTTCGACCCCGTTCCCAAAGCTCCAGCGCGGACTCTGAAAAATTGTTCCACATCGAAGAAAAACGGGTCTTCCCGTAAACCGGCAAATACAGTCAAGTTAGAACCGGCCACAGGTACTGTATTCACAACAGTATTAGAATTCAGCGGAGTGCTGGCAATAAGCCCGCCGTTAACTGTAGTGTTAGCAACAGTCTCCGAGCCGCCGCGAATAACAGTTACAGCTACCGCTTGCATACCTTTATTGTTAGGCGGACTGAAGGCAAACCGCAAGGTAATATCGGAGCGTCCAGTAGGTGTAGAATTCACGTCACCTACCTGCGTGATGTGAAATTCGTAGAGGGCTTTAGTGCTGAAATAATATTGAAAGCGGGCTACAGACCGGGGATTTGAATTCATGGTAAATACTAAATCCCCGTCCGCAGCACCGGAGTTTTGGTCTTTTTCGCGATATACGTACAGGTCAGTTAAATTGACAGCGCGACCTTTGATATCTACTTCGCCGTCGTCGTGGTCAGAAGCGACAATTATCCCGGGAGTTAATAGAGCTATTAGAGCTACTTCAATAGCTAGTATGGTTCGGCGAATTTTTTTTGTGAACTTCACTGTTAGCACCTTTATTTCAATGATATTTTTACACAAATCTATGGTAAACAACCCGCCTTCGCGGGTTTTAGTTTTGTAGCAACAGGTTTTAACCTGTCAACCTGTCGGGCTTTTGCGGTGTTGCTGAGCCTTCTCCTATTGGTAGTATACGAAGATTTGGCAATTTTGGATCTGTGCTGCCAGATTAATTTATGTAAAAAAGTGCGTTATTGAGCATTTACTCGTTCCCGGACTATTCTTGGGAAGGCCTGCTCGGAGACAGAGCCTCCCTCGATCCAGTGGAGCCAGAACATCGCTTATATGGGTTCCCAGAATCTTCTTGGGAGCGAGCTAACAAAGCTTAGGAACGAGTGAATGCCGCTGGTTTGACTGTTCAGGCTCAGCGCATTTCTTCGTTCTGCATAAAGCGGATTGCTTTCGTCTCAAAAAAAATTACTAATTAGGTGTTAAAATTCCAGATAACTTGGGATTTTTACAATTCAAAGCACGACAAAATTAGCCCGAAAAGGCATACTCCAGCTTGTACCCCAGACTTCAAACTTACAATTATGTTCTGTAGTGATATACGCCGAGTTTTTAATTTTGGATCTGTGCAGTCAAAACAAAAATTTTTCGGTACACTGAAATGACAGGCCAGAACTCAGGCGATGAATCGCTGCTTTTAGTGCAGATTGCCCGGAAAGACCAAACGGCATTAGCTAAACTTTACGATCGCTACGGTCGTCCAAGTTACGCTCTCGCTTACAAAATTCTGGGTTCGGTAGAAGAAGCTGAAGAAGTAGTCATCGATGTTTTTTCCCAAATTTGGCAAAAAGCAGCAACTTACGATCCTTCTCGCAGTCGAGCAGATACCTGGTTATTCATGCTTACCCGCAGTCGTTCCCTCGATCGGCTCCGAGCAGTGCAGCGAACAGTCCGAGCTGCTGAAGCTTGTCTGGAAGATGCTAAAGTACCCATCTCTAGCGTTGCAGAACCGATGGAAGATGCAATGTTTCAAGAACGCAGCGAACAAGTCAAAGCAGCTTTAGAAAAACTGCCAAAGGAACAGCAACAGGCGATCGAACTCGCCTACTACCAAGGGCTGACTTGCGCGGCGATCGCGGCTAAAACTGGTATCCCAACAGGTACAATCAAAACTAGAATTCGGTTGGGTATTTCCAAATTGCGTCAAGCTTTGAGCGAACAATTTTAGATCGTCAAACAACACAATTTAAGTTGTTTAACAATCAATCTAAAATTCTGGCATCTCCAATCATCCATCTTGAGTGCGACGGCAGCCGACCAATCTCAAATTTAAAATCATAGGCTGAATTACAATTAATGGCGGAGAACAGATGGAAATGATGCCAGACGAGGAGTATATCATCCTTGCAGCCCTTCAAGCTCTCGATACCCTCGACGAGTCAGAACGTGGCGTATTTGCAGAGAGATTGAAAGAGTTCGCAGAACTTAAAAGCGAATTAGCTGCTTTTGAAGCCGCAATTGCCGCGATCGCCTACACAGCCCCCCCAGTTCCCGTCGCCCCCGACCTCAAAAACCGCCTGTTCCAGCGCATAGCCGAACTGCCGTCAACCTCGTCGGCAGAATCAGTCAATTTAAAGCCAATTGCTACCTCCCCAACAGAGAACAATACTCCATCTTTAATCGTGCGATCGAACAATGTTAAATGGAAATCTTATGAAGTTCCGGGAGTCTCGATCGGCAAGCTTTACATTGACAAAAAAAAGCGCGAAATTACCTGCTTGATGCGACTAGAACCTGGAGTAACATTTCCCCTGCACCGACACGCCGCTTCGGAGGAAGTTTTTGTATTAGAAGGAGACTTAATTGTAGAAGGGGAAATTTGCCATCAAGGCGACTACATTCGCTCGGTTCCGGGTTCCATACATTCCTCCCTCACACAAGGGGGATGTTTGCTGTTAATGAAAACTTCAATAGACAACGAAACGCTCATTTGATATCATGTGCGTTGAATTGCTGACAATATTTTTTTTTAGGTTGGTGGGGGCGGGTTCATGTCTGTTGTTAGTCGGAATTATAGATTGGTGGTGAAACCAGCCTTTACAACTATTGCGGTTAATTCCCCAAACCCGATTTGACCCAAGAACACGGCCTTGCTCCGCATTGATCTCCGGTTAAAAGTTCCCAATATATCACCTAATTTCATGCAAAATTACTCGCGTTTAAGTGCTGTTTTGTCCGCCATTATCATACAATTTGTCCCCAGCGACAAAAGCGCGATCGCCCAAGAACGCGAAGGATGTTTTCTTGTCAATTCAGTGGGAGAAGTAATTAACTTAAACCAGTTGTGCTCGCCACAAGAATTGGACATTAAGCTAACAGGAAATGATGGAAAATTTATAGAAGACTACAAACGCTTAGCAAAAAGCTACTCTCCCGAAGCAACGGACAATTTACTGCAAGCAATCCAAAGAACCCCCGGTCAAAAAATTGCTGCAGCTAAAAGAATGTGTGCGGAAGCAAAATCGGGAGTTTCTCTGCCGGAAGTTAAATTAAGAGCGATCGGGCAAGCTGTCAGTATCGAAAATCCAACTGCCAAAGAAAGTTTTCTTGCCGATGCCGATATTGTTACCACTCTTGCCGCTAACCATTATTGCCCGGAATTAGCGAATAAATAAATCAGTAAATATTGACGAAAAACCACTAATTGATAATTGTGCATATTAGACCTCTTGCAAAAATAATTAGGACGGGCTCTCCGGCCCATCCCACAAGAGTGATTTTTTCTTGTGGGATGGG
>NZ_JAUBRI010000104.1:0-15396 GCF_036701795.1 Microcoleus sp. N9_A1 | reverse complement strand
TGTTCGTAATTCATATTATCAAGCTAATTTTTTCTTTTATTTTACTAGAGCGCTCGCACTTTCGCAAGAGGTCTAATGACTAATGACTACACTACTTCTTTAAGATTAAATGCAGCTTCTGTGAGTTGTTGAGTACCGATTTTAACTTGAGTAATGCCGCTGACTGTTTGAGACGCGGATTCCTTCAGAGAACTCATGGCATCACCTACTTGCTGAATCGCTATCGCCTGCTCTTTAATATTAAAAGAAATTTGCTGGTTGCTAGCAAACACCAGATTGCAAGCTTCCCTCACACCTGTAAAAGCTTCTGCCGTATCTTGTGCTGTTTTCACCCCTGCTGCAACCGTTTTGCGACTATCTTCAGTTGCTTTTACCGTTGAGTCGATCGCGCCCTTAATTTCTGGAATAATACCATTAATCTTTTGTGCTGCTTGTTGGCTTTCATCTGCTAACTTACGAATTTCGCTTGCTACCACCGCAAAACCTTTACCGTACTCGCCGGCTCTGACTGCTTCAACAGCGGCGTTGAGAGCCAGCATATTAGTTTGGCTGGCTAAATCGCTAACCAAACTTGCGAGAGTCGATATATTGCCAATCTGACTCGTGCTGTCGTCTAGTCGATGATTTTGCTTAGAAATTGCCACCACAGCTTCTCTAAGATTCAGCATTTGATTGAGAGTTTGATCTACCTTTTTAGTACCTTCTTCGGCTAGATTTAAAGCTTGGCGAGCGGCAATGGCAACAGACTCAGCTTGCTCGGCTGTTTGCTGAGAAGATCTGCCCAAATTTTCTAGAGTTATAGTTGTTTGATTAACCGAGACAAATTGCCTATTTGCTATTTGCTCTTGCCTGTTCATATTAGATTCTATTTGCAGTGAAAATGAGGATATTTGGTAAATTAACCCACGAATCAGAGCAACAATTTTTTGCATAAAAAACCCGCCCAAGCCCAGCACCACAGCTAGGGTAACAATAACAATAAGCGCTGCTATTTGGTGAAGAGAATCAATAGAAGCAAAGAGCAATCTTTTGGGTGAAGTATCCACAATTACTAAAAATTTATTAGGATTTTCTTTGCTCGGTAAAACTGTATGGTAGCTAATCACTAGATCCCTATTTTCAAGATTTCCCTTACCACCTAATAGTATTTTAGCAACTATGTCTGGTGAATAATCATTTTTGATGTTTTCGTTAGTTTTTAGATCAAATCCCCAGGCTTTTTTAGGATTGGGATGAGCCAGATAATACCCATCTTGATTTAAGATAAAAGATTGGTCTGATAGTTCAGGATTAAAATTTTTAACCATATCGATCAGAGTGCTACCCAGAGCATTAATAATGACAAAGCCTTTTCTTTCTCCTTTGGGATTGAAAATTGGAGTTGCGTAGCGAATTGTTGGCTTGTAAGGAATTTCTATTCTCCCCCTTTCCTTATTCAGATTTAAGGAAGACACATAGACTTCTCCTGGTTTTAGCTTCATAGTTGCCGAAAAGTAATCTGTGTCTGCTTTATTTTGTAGTTGAGAATCTGGAATAACGTTGATATTTGTGCCGTCAGAATCTAAGCGCACGATCTCCTTACCTTTGTGATCTATGTAACGCAATTGCATATAATATGGCTTAGCTTCCATCATGGACAAAAATGTGACTTGCATTTGCTCAACCCACTCTTTATAAGTTGCATTAGTGTTTTTGTCTCCTCCATTTCCTTCTTGAGTTCTAATAATTCCCTTAATAGGGGGAGTTTTGCGGAGAAACAAAATATCTGCTCTCAGATTTTCAAACTTGTTAATCATTTGATTGGCGGTGGAATTAACACTGTCACTAAGAGTTATTAATGCTAACTTTTGCAGTGCTGCTGTGGAAGAAGAAATACCATACCAACCAACAAGAGATACTGGAATCAAGGTACTTAAGATTAGAAGCAGCAGCAGTCGGTGCTGCATTTTTTTGAGAAATTTGTTAATCATTGTTTACTGGGAATTGGTTACTGGTAACTTGTACGCTCGCGTAGAAGTATAGGGCATTGGGAACTTGTACGCTCGCGTAGCAGAAGTATAGGGCATTGGGAATAGGTAATAGGTAATAGGGAATTGGTAGTAAATAACAACTCATAACTCACAAATAATAACTCACAAATAACAACTAACTACACTGCTGATTTGAGATTAGGTTCTGATTGGCCCCAAAACAAGTTATTACTCCAGTTAATATCACTGGAATTGTACCGCGGCCGAGCGCCAAAGCAATTGCTTTAATTCTTAAGGATATATTTGGCTTTTTTGGGGAACTACTCATAATTCATTGATCTCCTACAAAACTGCTTTCAAATCTAAGGCCGCTTCATTCAGTTTTTGAGTACCGACTTTAGTTTGACTGATACCGCAAGCGGTTTGGGCTGCGGCTTGATTGAGGGAGTTCATAGCTTGCACTACCTGTTCGATCGCGATCAATTGCTGTTTGGCATTCAGCGAAATTTGCTGCGAACTCAAAACCACATTGTTAATGGCATTGGCAACTCCTGCAAATGCTGCTGCAGTTTCTGAGGCAATATTCACGCCAGATTCCACAGTTTTAGTCCCTTCGTCTGTCACCATTACCGTTGAGTTAATCGCCCTTTGAATATCAGCAACTAATAGATTAATTTGTGCTCCTGATTTTTTACTGCGATCGGCAAGTTTGCGAATTTCTGACGCCACCACGCCAAACCCCTTGCCGTGTTCTCCCGCCCGCACTGCTTCAACAGCAGCATTGAGTGCTAACATATTAGTTTGATTGGCCAAATCGCTAACAACAGTTGAGATATTACCAATGTGATCTGTTTGTTCGCTCAACTTTATAATTTGTCCTTGGATATCCTGAACTTTAGTTTTCAGACTTGCCATTGCTTCTAAAGTTTGTTCTACAGCTTTTGTGCCACCTCCCGCTAAATTCAAAGCTTGCATTGCTTGAACGACGGCGGTTTCGATCTGCTGTGATGTCGCCCTTGAAGATGCTCCCAATTCGTCCATTGTAGTAGTAGTTTGATTTACTGAAGCTGCTTGCTGACTTGCCATGCGTTCCTGTTCTTCCACGGTGGCTGCAATCTCAGTGGAAGAAGAGGCGATAGAACTAATTGCGCTCTCGATAGTTGCAACAATTCCTGACGAGATCAGCCAAGCCATACCCGTACCAAACAGCACTAACAGCACCGAACCAACCAGCAGCGTCGATACCAAAACGCTTAAAGCTTCCTTGGTCATTTTCGTTTTTTGATTAACCAGATTTAATTCTGTTTCCCGAAATTCCCGGTTCACTTTCAAAAATTCATTCACTACATTTTTGTATTTGCCTGTATTAAATACAGCGATGGCTGTCGCTGTCTGATTTTGCAGCACTAAGCGAACAATGTCTTCGTTACAACCCTCATAATATTGCTTGACTAGCTTTTGCATCCTCTGCAAACGAATTCTCTGTTCGGGATCTTTAACGGTCGGCGCTACATTATCCGCCGACTGCTGAGCCCACTCTGCACCTGTGTGAAAATCAGTTAAAAAATCATTATTTTTATTAATTAAATACCCACGTAGCCCCCGTACCATTTGCTCCGCACCTAGGGATATATTAGTTGTTTCTCCGAGTACGTGCTGTACCCTTTCTGTTTCTTGGAAAGTTTTCAACACCTGATGTGTAGTAGCGACAACTACTACGGGAAACCCTAAGTATATAGCGGCTGGCGCTAGATATCCGAGCAGCATCTTGTTTCTAATGTTTAAGTTGTTTATTTTAGAAAACATATTTTTCTCCTTAATTTAAGCAAGTGCATACACGAATTAGATTTTTTTGTCAAATAGCGCTTTAAAAGCCAATTTGGTATAACTAACTTCTTTAGTCCTGGACGCATTTCAAGATAATTCTCTCATGCTGAGTCCCGATCCTTACCAGTCCTGATCTGTACGTTGGATCGGGATTGCGAAGGAAATAAAGTATCAAGCCAGATGCTTCACTTGACTCATGATACATAGGCTTTGCGTAAGTCCTGTTCTTGATTTGATTCAAACCTCTTCATCAACAACTAATCCTCCTTTTGTCAGAAGTTTTTGCAAGTTCAGAATAGCCATCATTTTTTCCCCGTAAATAGCTGTCCCCCGTAGATATTCGCGGTTGGCAGAATGCAGTGCTGCCGGAACAGCCGCCATTTCCGACACATTTAAGTATATAATATCTAATATTTCGTCAACAACTATACCAGCGACTAAATCCGCCACTTCAACAACGATCGCCTTAGAGATATAATTTGCAGTCTCCAACATATTTAAAGACATATTTAAAACACTGCGAATATCAATTAGCGTCACAATTTCTCCCCGTAAATTCATATTTCCCACTATGCGATTGGGAGTGCAAGGAACCGGAGTTACTTGCTTAATATCAGTAAATTCGCGCACTAGATCCAAAGGAATACTAAAGTATTCACCATTCAAAACAAACACCGCCAAAGACATATTAATTGCAGCATCATTTTCCCCCTCGCCTTGCCGCCTCAAATTATTAGTCCGCGATTGAAAAATTGCTTTGTCTTCGGGGGTAGCCTGCGGGCAAAAAACGTGACTATTGCTCAAAACTGTAGGATTTTTGCCTAACAATTTTGCACTTATTTGCGAGTGTAAATTTTCCGTCTCTGCCTCACCCGCTGTTTCTTGATTACCTGCATTGCTTGGAGAAACAGGCCAGCTTTCTTCTGACTTTTCGGGAGAATATCGAATTAAGTGATCGAGATTCAGCAGCATGATAATATCGGCTTCGCAGCGGGCAAGTCCAGCTACAAAATGATGAGAGGGTTCAGAATTCTCTCGCCCGTAAGATAGCTGCGGAGTGATGGCATCTTCTGAGAGTTCCTTAACTTCGCGAACTTGATTGACAATTATACCGACTTTGGATTCTTGCCACTCGATGACGATCGTACTATCTGTCACAGCATACTCCTGCCAAGCGTATCCAAAACGGAGATTCAGATCCATCACGGGCAGAATTTCGCCCCGAAGGTCGATCGCCCCAACAATATCTTGAGGTACTTCTGCAATTGCTGTCAACTCCGGCAGAAAGAAAATTTCCCGAACGTAGCAGGCTTCTATACCGCAGAGAAAACCGTTATGTTCAAAGATAAGATACGGTTTAGTTTCCATATTTTAGTGTACAGTTTCTTTACTGTATAATTTTAACAATTTTTTTTTTAACATTCATCAGCACTTGACTAGCTGTCATTTTTTCCTGTGAATCTATGGGAGTGTTTGGTGGTAGTGCTTTCAGGATTTCGCAAGATGAATTGTACATTTTAAGAGCTCTTTTTACTTGACCTTCTTTATTGTATATATTCCCTAGTTCTATATAAGCTGAAACAAAAGAGGGACACATATAAATAGTCCTCTTTAATAATTTTTTTGCTGTTTCCAATTGCCCCTGTTCTTCAGCAATTTGAGCTTGTAAATAATCAGTATATACTGATCCAGGCTCTACTTTTCTGGCTCTATTACAGTATTCTATTGCCTGAGAATAATTGCCGGCATTTGCCTGAACTTTAGCGATTAAAAAATAAGCTTCAAAATTAGGTCCCTGCAAGTCTATGGCCTCTTGTGCCTTGTTAATTGCCTCAGCATAATATTGATTTTTAAATAATTTTTTAGCCTCTAATATTAGCATTTGAGGCGTATTATTTGGAGTAGTTTCTGCTATTATTTTTTGTGTAACTGACACGGCATTGTTCGGCAAGCCGTCCTCCAGATAGCGAGAGGGCAGCATCTTCCCCAGCGGATTACTTGTGTTTAATACGGGCGGTATCTCTGGAAAATTGCTGTTAGTAGTAAAACTAGGTGGCATCGTCTGCCCAGTTAGCAACTCACCACTATAATCGCCCATAGTATCTGCTTTGGGGAATTCCCGAAATGCCGAGTTGGCTTCCCCTACCGTCGCAACCCTAGACTCTATTTGAGAGCATTCCTCCATTACTGCATCCCGACGCTGATACACCAACGACTCGGGGAAAATCTTGGGTTGAAACTCGTTCATAATTTGACCGTAAACTTCAGCGTGACCGGTCATTAAATATCCTCCAGGTCTCAGGGTATTGGAAAATTTTTTCAGTACCAGTGAAATATATTTATGTTCAAAATAAACAAAAACGTTTCTACATAAAATTAAGTCGATGTTATAAATATTTTGGTAAATATTAGGAAACTCATCTGTGATTAAATTTACACAGCTAAAGTTGACACTTTCTCGCAATTTTTGATTAATTTCCCAATCATTTTGCCTCTGATGAAAATACTGCTTTTGTATCTGCGGTTCAACCAAGCGAAATGACCAATGACTGTAAACTCCCTGGGGCGCTTTTTTGATTACTTTTTCATTGATATCTGTACCTAAAATTAATATTTTCCATTGTTCCCAATCGGGAATCAATTGTTTTAAAACAATAGCTAAAGAATAAGGTTCTTCACCGGTGGAGCAGCCCGCACTCCAGATTCGCAGTGTCGGCTGCATTCCCAAGGTCTTGTGCAAGTTTCTTTTATGCTCTATCAATTCAGGAAAAATTACTTTTTTTAACAGACCAAACTGTCCTTTGTCTCGCATAAAATAACTTTCACTTGTTGTTAACAGCAATACTAATTCTGACCATTCATTTTTACTTTCCAAATTTTGGGCGGTTAAAAGTTTATAATATTTTTCGGGTTCTGAAATTTTTTTTTCTCTCATTCGAGTCATAATTTTATGAGACAAACCAGCTCGATCTTGGGATCTAATTCGCACTCCAATCTCAGTAGTAATTAAGTTGATAAATAGCTGAACTAGGGAATCATTCATGTCAACTCAGGTAGATTTGTTTAATAAGTTGGGAAGTGGCAACTTTTACTGAGCTGGTGCTGAGTTTGTGCTGAGCATAGCTGCTAGCCTGCGGCTCGTCCGTTCGCAAAGCCGTTCGCAAAGCCGAAGGGAAGTGCGTAGCTGAAATATTGGGAATTGGGGAACTTGTAAGCTCGTGTAGTCTAAGTATTGGTAATTGGAAATTGGGGAATTAAAAATTAGAAATTGGGAATTTAGCCGATCGCATTAACAAGAACAGTATCACACCACATCATATCAGAAACTTGCCAGCTACTCAAAAGAAAAAGGCAAAAGGTAAAAGACACAAGCCAGGAAAAAATTATCCCTTCTGCCTTCTACCTTCGGCCTTCACAGGCACTAATCTCCAACTTTAAGCTGGAAAAATCCGCAGGCGGCGATTGGGTTCTTCCCCAAAACTGTGGGATTTCAGGTGATAGTGTTCCACAAGTTCGTGCTGCATTTTGCGGACGTTAGGAGAACGGGGCAGGAGTTCGACCGGCTGTCCCTTGGGAATGACAATTTGCTCGACAGCCAAGCGGGTTTCTTCGAGAGCTTCGAGCTCGTCAGAAGTACCGCTGCGGGCGAATAAGGCGAGGTCTGCCACTTCCGGGGTGCCGGGGTCGTCCATGTCCAACAAGCGCCGCAAAGCTCTCGCTACGTGGGGAATAGTGCCGGCCTTAATTGTGTGCAGGGGAACTTGGCGAGTTTTGGCCAAGTGCCTTAATTTTGACTGGTTCCGCACGTTCGATCGCAAAGCCAAAACCACGTCAGCACTTTCAATATCCTTCGTCAGCAGCACCGGCAGGTTCAGCGTCGAAATCACCTGTTCGAGCTGGTGGCGAGCTATGCCGTAAGGATAAACGTGGAGGGGCAAATCTTCGCCGTTAGGGCCGACATTCTGGGAATAACGTCCCCGGTGCTGCGGTACTGGTTCCACGGACAGAGATTCTTCGAGGAGTTGCTCGAAATACCGAGTCTCAGGAGCCACCGGCGCGCTGTTAGCTGCTGCGAATTTTTCGCCTTGAGGGGGCATCGGCACCATTTTGCCGGCACTCCGCCACCCAGAAATCGGTGTGACTGGCCGCATTGCTGATACCGCAGCGGGGCCGCCCGAAGCTGGCATCCCTGGGAACCGCGCGGGGGGAGATACTGATTCGCGCTCGATAATTACTTCTCCACTGTCGCTGACGCTTCTGATTTGCTGGTTCGGTTCGCGTCCCCGCAGCAAACTGTCGATCGAATCTGCAACTCGCTCGTGGATTACCCAGCGCTGGCGTTCGAGCATTTCGACGGCAATTTCAAAAGTAGGCGGTGATTTGCGCTCCAAAACTGTCTTTTGAGAACCGCGTCGCCTTGCTTCGTCATCTCCTAGCGTCACCGCTTGGATTCCCCCAATTAAGTCTGCCAGAGTCGGGTTTTTCATCAAGTTTTCGAGCCGGTTCCCGTGGGCGGTACCGACCAATTGCACGCCCCTTTCCGCGATCGTCCGAGCCGCCAAAGCTTCGAGCTCCGTGCCGATTTCGTCAATCACGATCACTTCGGGCATATGGTTTTCCACTGCTTCGATCATGACTTGGTGCTGGAGTTCGGGACGGGAAACTTGCATTCTGCGAGCTCTGCCGATCGCTGGGTGGGGAATATCTCCATCTCCGGCGATTTCGTTGGAGGTGTCGATGATTACCACCCGTTTTTCCAAGTCATCGGCGAGGACGCGGGCAATTTCGCGCAGGGCCGTGGTTTTGCCAACACCGGGGCGACCTAGCATCAAAATTGACTGACCGGTTTCCACTAAATCGCGGATAATGCCGATCGTCCCGAACACAGCGCGGCCCACCCTCAATGTCAAGCCGATAATCTCGCCGCTGCGGTTGCGAAGGGCGCTAATTCGGTGCAGGGTTTGCTCGATACCGGCTCGATTGTCGCCGCCGAAATGGCCGACTCGCTCGATGCAATAGTGGAGGTCTGCTTTGGTAATCGGCGTTTGGGAAAGAGGTTCGGCCAAGGATGGAAAACGAGCTTCAGGTTGGCGGCCCAAATCCATGACAATCTCAATGAGATTGTTGCGCTGCGGGTGCTGCTCTAAGGGCTGCCGGATCTCATCTGGCACGATGTCTAATAATCTGTTGAGGTCGTCTGTAATCTGCATTCGCCTCGATGTGTTCGGTGACAGTTGACAGTTTTCAGTTGACAGTTGACCGCTTGACAGTTTTCAGTTTTCAGTTTTCAGTTTTCAGTTGACCGCTTGACAGTTGTCTGTTCATTGATTACGCATCGGTGCGTGGAAACCCGGTTTCTACGAGTTTTGCGTCGAAAAACGAGAAATATACTAAGAAACCGGGTTTCTGAGGGCGCAAGTGCGATCGCGAACTACAGTTGTTAGTTATCAGTTTTCAGTTTTTTTTTTGATTAACAACTGACAACTATCAACTGACAACTATCAACTAACAACTGACAACTGACAACTGACAACTGTCAACTGTCAACTGTCAACTGACTTTTGAGCTGGGAAACTAGAGAACGAGCTAAACTCACGGCCTCCGAGAGAAGTTCTGGGACGGCTTCGAGCTGAGGTAGCCGAGATGTTTGAACTCCGGCTGCTGGCCGCGCGAGTGCCACCGGAACGGCATAGGCTCGATCGGCCTGCATTGTTTCTAACTGTTCTAAAATTGGCGATAGCAAAACCCTGGCATAGCTGCCGTAAGCTACACCTGCAATGTATTGGACAGGGGGAACTGACAAATTTTTCCCGCCATCCAACAGCAGTCCCTCGGCTCTCAGCTTGCTGACAGTATGAGCATTAGTGCCGCCTGCAAGTTGCACGTATCCCGGCAACTGGGCAGCCAAAACTTTTTGACCGAGTTTGACTGCGGCTCTAGTAGTTCCTGTTCCGATATCTCCGCTCATCGGCCTACCGTCTGTTTGCCAAATTAGGGGACAAGGAAGGGGGGAAATTATTTGATAGAGTGTCCGCAAATAATCAATCAAACCGTCTCCATCGGGGCAACTAATTGCTATTACCTTGAGTTGAGCGACCCAAGGAGCTATGCTCGACCAAAGTCGCGCAAAATCTGCCTCTCTGCCTACTTGCGTGTGGATTTCTAGGGCGTCCGCACCGGATTGCAAGATTAAAGGTGCGATCGCGGCTGGAGCAGACACGTAAGAACGAGTATAAATCAGTTGGCTCGGACAAATCGGCAGACAGCGACCGCAGCCATAGCATTGCTGGTCTATCACCCCGGAAAAACCACTGCCAGCACTCTGAAAAACTATTGCTTCGGCTGGACATATTTTTTCGCACGGCCGCCAGCAGTCCGCCGGACAATCGGCTGGGTTGAATTCGGCTTTGCGAAAATGCGGGTCTTCCCCATCGTTTAAACTCACCATCAGCAACGGCAACCCTTTGCCGCCAAACCTGCGGTTTTGAGTTCTTGCCTGTAATTCGCTGGCCACTTGTAGGGCTTCTTTCGCTGCTGCGACGGCGGCGGGATCTGCCGCGACATCGATACAGTCAGCGCCTGCTAAGGTGTAAGCCAAGGTGAGATTCCGTACCGCAGGCAGGTGTTGAAAGCTCGCCCCACAGATCAGCTTGAACCAATGGCCACCTTTTAATGAGTTTAGAGGATGATAATGTTCTGTCACCCTTATATGTTAATCCTTTGAGCTAAAAATTACGAGGCAAAAATTTGTACTGAGTTTTCCGACTCAGCCAGATACAAGTATCAAAACGCTACCGATAGGAGTGGGACTTGGGGGATCAGCCCTAGATGTGGAGTATCGAGCATGACTTTTTTGGCAATCTAATTTTTTTAAGAGTTTTTGTTACGGGTACGCTTTTTAATTTTTGGCTGAGGTTTTAATTGCAGCCAGACTTATAATAATATCATTTGTTAGCGGTGGGTGCAAGATAAAAGCCGACTATTATTGCAGGATTGAGAGTTTTGGACTCTCTTAACTCGATTCGGAGCATCTAGCGCTAACCAAAGCACCTGCGCGTATTGAGCGCACTCAAACCAAGGCAGAATGAAAGTTAAATAGCCGATCGCTACTGCTGCTATGTCGGTATTTGGGGGCGCGATCGCACAGTGCAAGCAATATCCCCATAAAGCAAAACTAGCGATCGCACCCAGAATGCCTGTAGAAATAGCAGTATCTAAAACCCAATTGTGAGCTTTATAACTCGGTATTTTTTCAGTGCGAATCTGTCCGTTTGGGGCAATGTAATCATAAGAAAATTGACCTAAATTCACAATTTCAGGAACCTTATTGGGATTGGCGACGAAAGGATATGCGATGCCAAATCCGTTAAAACCCCAGCCAAAGAGAGGTCGTTTTTGAATCCCGCGCACAGCAAGTTCCCACAAAGGTGATCGGCTGGACATTACTTGTGCAACAGATACCCGATTCCAGTCCAGAGGTTAGCGTAAAAGTCATCGCACTAATTGCCACTAAGCCGATCGCAAGAGCGGGAATTAATTGTTTGTAATATTGCCGTCCCAACAAGTAAGATAGTGATATAATTAAAGATAAAATTGCTGTGCGAGTGTTGGTAAATAGCAAAGCGGGGAGAATCAGAAATAAAGCGAGAGTGGAAGTGCGATCGCTAATTAATTTCCGCTTCCAAGCTACGGCACAAATAACGGCTGTCAGAGCCAATACTATAGCTGCGTGACCCCGATGGGAGAAAAGTGCGATCGGCTGCTGTCCTCGAAAAATCGTACTAGCCAAAACATCATTTGCGATAAGCTGACCGGAAGTAGCAGTATAATCAATTTGCCAGTTGACAACTTGCCCAAAAACGCTAACAGCTACAACCGCACCTCCTATCAGCAAACCCCGCATTTGAGAGAGAAACAGTTCGGGATGAAGTTTTAGTAGCAACCTATTACTCAGCGAAAAAATAGCAATTAACAGCCAGTACAGCCAGCCGTCTCCCATTTGGTCTTGTCCCCAAAAAGAACGCTCCGGAAAAGAACTTTTTACGGTAGAAATCGCTCCCACAGTCAAAAAAAATCCCCACAAAATCAGGCAGACTTTCCACTGCCGGGAAAAAGTTAAAAGTTTCCTTTCTTCCCATAAAAATGATAAATTTGAAAGCACAATCAGCAGGACAACAAAAACTTTAGATTGCGTCCAAATTTCGCCGCGGCTGCCTCCCCAAGGGTTGATGAGAATGAGGCTGAAAGCATATAGCAGAGTGTAAAGATTTTTCATCGGAAAGATAGTTGTGTAATTGCAAGCTTTGTGTCATTGCCAGCGAATCGAAGCAATCGCAGAATCTTCTGTTCATTCGATAGTGATTCCTGTAGGGGCGGGTTCACCAACAATATCTGCTAATAATTGACAATCTCAAAAACCCGCCCCGGTCGGGATATTAGGCTCTATAAAATTTATTCAACCTGTCGCTTTTTCCGCAAAATATGGCGTATCCCAGCGAACCACAGCAGCATTCCATTAGCCGCCAAAATACTCCCAGGTTCCGGTACAGCTTCCGCATCAATGGGCTTGGGAATTTGCCGCATCTTGAAACTTCCTTCCCGTTCCTTAAAAGCTAATTGAATCGGAAATGCTGTTTCTGCTGTCTCACCAAATAATGAATCAATGCCAGTGATTCTAAAATTATCTACTGGATAACCCAATAAAGAAACAAAGTCTAATTTATCTCCCGGACTGAAATTACCGAGGATCGAATCTCCTACTGCAACAGTAAATTCCTGGTCATCGCCCGCAGGAAAATCGAGAATTTCAGTAAATAAAGTGTCTTCCTGAGATTGGAATTCAAAGCCGTAAGTAGTTGGAGGGTCAAACCAGCGGCAGCCGGGAACTTTGTTGAAGACTTGCCAGCCATTTTGGATAGAATTGGGAAGGATGGGGTTTTGCTGTGTCAGGCCGCGCATTTCTTTTCCGAAGCCGCCGCCA
The DNA here is from genome assembly GCF_036701795.1 of Microcoleus sp. N9_A1. NCBI lineage: Bacteria > Bacillati > Cyanobacteriota > Cyanophyceae > Oscillatoriales > Microcoleaceae > Microcoleus > Microcoleus sp. N9_A1. The sequence goes on along the minus strand of NZ_JAUBRI010000104.1, from coordinate 2,619 downwards.
CCGCTAGTTGCTACGCTAAAATCTGGCGATTCTTGTGGGTCGTAAACATCAACAAAAAGCTCGTAATTGCCTGTGTCTTGACCGCGAGCACCTCCACCAGCAGCACGGACATCGAAGTTGATATTGCCGCTACTGCCCACAGTACCAGTTAGTGCGGAGGCAAAGCCATTTCCTACAGGGCTACTGTCGTCGTCAAATCCTAGCTGAAAACCTGAGTCATTGTCAGTGCTTAAGAATGTGTTGGGGTTGCAGCGATTGGAGGGGAGGTCGTTGTTTGTCCAGGCTATATATTTTGAACCTGGAGTAAGGTCAGAAAGGTTAAAACGGTCTACTTCAAAACCGGAGGCGAGGCTGTCGGAAAACTTTTTAGAAGTTTTAGGAGGAATAAATATGCTTTTCCAGCCCCATGATATCCCATTATATATTGTCACTTGAGTTGGGTTATTAATGGGATCTTTGACCTCAGCAAGATAAAGTTCTGCACTCCAGTTTTTGTTGTTATAATAGATATCTGCTCGAGATGGAGTATCCACAAAAAGAATTCTTTGGTCGGGAAGCCTTCTCACCTGACCATAGGTGTCGTAAAAAGGGTTAAATGTTGGTTTTAGGGGGTCGATAAAACCTGGTTGAGTTTGCTCTAGTACCGTATCAATTTTATCGTCAGGAGTTCCCGGCGGTTGCTTGATAACTCCCTGTAGGGTAACGGTATAAGCATGATTGTTAACTACCCGTTGGATAAAATGGACGTTACTTCCTACTGGATCTAGACCGACACCAGGGTTATAAAGAACTTGTATTTCAGCCCCAACAGTTTCTTGGTCACTAAGAAAAATAAAGGGAGCATAAACCCCAATATCAAACCGGCGTTGCTGGATACAGGTATGAATTCAAGATTTCGCAATTGCTATAAACCCTCGGAGGGTGAGTTTTGTAACTTCAAGCGAAAAGGGAATTCATACCGTGAATCAGCAACGCCTATCAAACCTACCTGTTAAAGACCCTACAGGTTGCGCCTTGTTAAACGTCCAACCCTTTTGTGCCCAAACAGATGACGTTAGCAGGTTAAAAAAATCATTGGTGCCGCCTAGTGGAAGTTCTGAGACTGAGGTAGTAGAGACAGTCACAGTACCAACACCCGGCTCCGTATGAGATATTGATAAACAGTAAGGCGAGTTTGGAGAAGTGCATATCGGTTCTGGTGGTTGGGATGGCATTGTGAAAGAAAACGCGAAACTGGCTCGACCTGTGAGTAAAATTAGCAAGGGCGAACTTAATAAAATTATCCACTGTTGCGATAATTTCATTTTTGACAACTCCTGATTATGGGGTAGGAAATATCTGTCTCGGCTTGAAATCGAGTAAAAATTGGCTCTTAAGTTCTATTTAGATTCAGACTGGACGACGCGGAACTTCACAAAGGGTGTTACCATCTGACCCGTCCAAATCCCTTGTGTTAATTTGTATTCATATATCTGGGGTTCATCACAGAATAATACTGGTCTAAAATTGACGTATGTCAACCTAATTTGATAGTTACCAGACCCAATATCGAAAGTCCATCCGCCACCCAATCCATCATTGCCTCCGAAGAGAAGCTGATTGTTCTGCCAGAAAAGTTCCGCTTTCAAGAAAAAGGTTAGACTTTCTCGTGGTTGAACTAAGGGACAAGCCAGTTGCGGAGAGTTGAGAAGCATACCTCTACCCCCAGATCGCCGTAATAAATTACCATCAGCATCTACTATTGCTAGTGGAAATACCAGCAGGGGATCGAGTGGAGGAAAGCGAATGGGGTAAGGTGTGTCGTTTGTAATTTGAAAACCGATCCGAACAGGAGTAGTAGCATCTTGTTTTTCAGGTATGCGCCATACCCGGTCTGGTACTAAAATTTCCAACCGAATACCATTTCTTTCAACTGCATTGCTATCGATATTGCTATGTGTTGATTCAAAGGATGTCAATTCAGTTTCCCTCCCCTGTTCCGCATCAACAGCCCCAGCTAACACTCTGGGTACATGGCCGAGCGTGATTACACCAGAAGTGTCAGGTTGTTTTTTGGGGATGGTCAATACAGGCTCTGGCATTATGCTTTCAAATCGGATGCCATCAATTTCAGCGGATTTCAACTCAGTCACCCTCATTACTCCTATGTCAGAGGGCGCTGTCGATCCTGCGGACACATGGCTCAGTGCCATTACACCGGAAAGGATTAAAGCCAATAAAAATAAGCCCAAATGCTTCATCACATCAATCAGCTTTGCTTTCTTAAAGTGACTCATCAACCACTTGACTGTACATATTAGGACACATCCATTAATGTTTTAACCGTAAAAATACCGAACTTTTTTAGACCAATTTTCCCTACTACCAGCAGTAGAACGGCTCTCCCGGATGCTTGGTGTAAAAAGTAGCGATCGATACAATCTACCGCAGTTTTTTACCATCTTGCCCTAGAATCTGTAACGTTGTATTTAACTATTAGAAGCGCAACGAGGATGCCGTTTTATTCGTAATCTGAAGAGCGAGTTTTACAGGAGTTGCAGCATAAGTAGGTCGGCGCCAAAAAACCGAACTATGTTAAAATAAGTAAAGAAAGAGAAGACATTTACTGAGGTAACTCAA
>NZ_JAUBRI010000103.1:0-15419 GCF_036701795.1 Microcoleus sp. N9_A1 | reverse complement strand
GTATTTTATTCATGAGTATAACGCCAGTTTATCTATCAATTAAAACCCTTAATTTTCCTTGCTATGCAGGACTACCTCAAAATCAAAACCGTCTCTATTACCAAAAAAGCTGACGGGTACTATGTCACTCTCAGTTTGGAAGATTCAACAGTCCCTGAGATTAAACCTGATTTCAATCCTCAAAAGATTGTTGGAATTGATGTTGGGCTGAAGGATTTCTTGACAACATCAGAAAACGAGACTGTGGCAATTCCTCAACATTACCGCAAAGCTCAAAAGCGCCTGCGAACTATTCAAAAGCGAGTCTCGCGTCGTAAAAAAGGCAGTAACCGCAGGCAAAAAGCAGTTAAACAACTGGGGAAATGTCACAAGAAAGTAGCGGATAAACGTAAAGACTTTCATTTCAAAACTGCTAATAATCTTTTGAAAAAATATGATGTTGTTGTAGTTGAAGATTTGAATGTTAAGGGACTCGCTCGTACAAAACTAGCTAAATCTGTGTTAGATGCTGGGTGGTCAAGCTTTCTGTCGATTCTCACAAATAAAGCCGTAAATGCTGGGAAAGTTGGTAGTCACAGTAAGTGCCTACAATACTTCACAAGATTGCTCTAGTTGCGGTGAAAAAGTACCAAAAAAGCTGCATGAAAGATGGCACGACTACCCACATTGTGGATGTAGTCTTGACCGTCATCACAATGCAGCTATCAATATAAAAAATAGGGCGGTGGGTCATCCCGTTCTTAAAGCTCAGTCAATGTCCGAAGCAATAGCTGGAGTCGCTGAGAAGCCTACACCATACTGTACTCAGTTGGCGTAGGAGTATGTCACTTACCTAAAGCGAGTTGAAGCGTATTTCCTACCCTGTTGGTTAGTCGGCTATCCCCCGATCGCCAAAGGTTCTATAGTTAAGTTGAGCGCCTCAACCGAAATTACTCTCTCTAGAAGAAGTTATCTTTCTAGATGAAGAAAATGTCGGTTTAGGCAACTATTTGCCCCTTTAGTTCAGTTCGCGAACGCACCGCCAAGTGGAACAAAATACTTTACCCGTAGAGGTGATTCTCTCTCACCCCCGCCAATATTTAGGTAGCATTCGGCTGGATTGGACGCCACAACCGGGGAACCATCTAGATTTAGAGGGAGAAACCTACGCTGTCTTGGAACGCCACCACCGCTATCAACTCAAATCCGGCCGCTACCGACTGCAAAAAATTGCCCTGTATGTGCAGTCGGCCACACCGCCGACGGAAAGAACTTTTGTAAGCGGCATCTGGGTTATCGGAGATGCTAGCTGTCGCTTTAATGCTCGATCGGAAATTCTGCGCTGTGCTGTCAATCCCAATGGCCCGTGCAACTGCTGCTGCGATTACCAAAAGTCTTGAACCATCGAGTCAGTACACAATTCCACCTCGCCCAACCGAGAGTGCCGAGAATCTCGGCGTCTCCCTCATTTACGAGAAACTATCAAAACCAACTAGCAACTCTCGAATCAAATTTAACTTCTTCAGGCAGGTGGTAATCTATCTTGTGATAGCTGTGCAGCACGTCGCGAATGCCAGTATGAATCAAATTTTCTATGTGTAGCAACTGCTCTGAAGAACAGCGAACCTGGACTGTTTGGTTTGACACAGACTCGCCGGAGTCGATCGCAGTATATCTATTAGGAACTCGGCTGAGCACATAAGCAATTAAATCTTGTCGCAATCCCGAAGGCGAAAAAGCTTGTTGGTAGGGGTGCTTCGGATAAGACTCCAAGATAATTTCTACTTCCTCTGTGACTACAGCTAAGGTAATATTGACAATATTTTTCTGCATTTTCCCCGTCCCCAAACACTCGTTAACTAATATTTTTGTGGTCGTTCTCGATCTCGTCTGATTTCTCATGAATTTTAACCGGCTAATACCGCCAATCGTTCTTCGGTAATCACCAGCTCAAACTCGGAACTTACCTCTTCTATAACCCGCAGCACGTAGCAGGGAATCTTGTCCGATAAAATAGCACTTGCCACCGTACCAGTGTGAATTTCTAAGACTGCTTCTGCAGCAGCTTCAAACATCAGTCGCTGTCCCGGAAACATCACTCTTTCAAAGTACCAATTAGGAATGTTCCCAATCCGAAGCACCTGAACTAGGTTGGTAACATTTGCGTAATAGCACAGAATCTGGTTGTTACCTTTATAAGATAGCTGATCAGACATTTAAAAAATCTCCACACTCTTTCAAAAACTTACTGAGACTTGGCTTTGCCTGTTAGTGGCAATTGCGAGTTTGGCTCTTGATCAAACGACCGACTTATTTTTGGGGTGTTATTCGAGAGCGCGAATCACATCTTCAGTTATTAATTTTTGTAGCATTGAGTTATCCTGCCAACACTTAGAGGACTGGCGCAGAAACTCCGTTTTTCCCGGTTAAAAAATCCAGTTTGTTTGGTATGCAGGGCCTAGATCCTGACTTATTTAGGTTGATTGTGCTGGGGCACCAGTTAATCGAAAGTACCATCACTGCCCCGAACTCTCCTGACAACAGGTTCGATCTTTGGCAGCGGAATGGTGCTGAAAGTGCGATCGACCTTCAGATCCAGAGCTTCGAGTAAACTTTATCTAAAAAATATGAGGAAATTATGAAGACCATCATTTTTTTTGATAAATCTACTTTTGCCGAAGCAGAGATTACAACAGTTAGGTAGAAACCCGGGTTTTTTACCAAAAAACTTAGCTGCATCTGTGTTCCTGGCTTAAAAAACCCGGTTTCTGAGGGAAGCCTGCGTAAATCTTGGATTAGCAGGCAGAAACGGGGGGTTTTTACCAAAAAACTTCGCTACATCTGTGATTTCGCGTTAAAAAAACCCGTTCTTGAGGCAAGTGTGCGTAACTTCTGGAGGAGTTATTCTGCCTTTGAAATACGGTGATAGCCGATCGGCTTTTTAGGTAACAAAAAACCCCTACTCCCTGAGATCATCTTTGCAACTTCTAGGAAATCCGAGTTTAAAGTAATACCAATTCGGAAAAATAAGGCTACACATAAATTGGTAAGTGAGCATATGTAGGGACACGGGGATTCCTTGTCATTATAGAGATATGCGACTTTTAATAATAGGTATAAGATTGAAAATTGTAGCAAGATATTTTTGAAGGGGTATAACCAATGACGCGATCGCATTTTCTCTCAGTTTAAAGCAACGGTTCCCAACCCAGAATTTCCGCCACTTGCTGTGCCAAACTCAAAGGATCGAAAGGCTTGGCAATCACCCCCGCTACCCCCAAATCAGCAAATTCGCTCAAATCCATCGCCTGCACCTTAGCCGTCAGGAAAATCACCGGAATCCCCCGAGTAGCCACATTGTTTTGCAGCAAACCAAACAGAGTAAGTCCGTCCATATCCGGCATCATCACATCTAGCAGAATAGCGTCAGGAAGTTGAGTTTCAGCTAACAGCAATCCTTGGCTGCCGTCGGGCGCGCTTAGTACAATCCAGCCGCCTAAATGTTCCAGACAAGCCTGAATCACGCTGCAGAGGTTTTTTTCATCATCGATGACCAGAATGCGCTTTGCTGACATAATTAAAACTCTAATTTTAAATTAATCATCTTCAGTTGACAGTTGACAGTTGACAGTTGACAGTTGACAGTTGACAGTTGACAGTTGACAGTTGACAGTTGACCTGGGATAGCGACCTCTACCTGGAAGGAAGAGGATTGGAGTAATGAATAGTCTTCTTTTAATTTCTCCCGATCAGGCTTGGGGCTTTAAACCAATTCTTTCTGGTAAACCAAAAGAGGACTTACGCACGCTGCCTCATCAACCCGGTTTCTTCACAGATATAGCAGATGTTGAAGGAAGAAGGAAGAAGGAAGAAGGAAGAAGGAAGAAGGAAGAAGGAAGAAGGAAGAAGGAAGAAAATTAAGGATTTCAGCAATTAAGAGCGTCCTAATTTTATTGGCGGTTGCTATATTTTGCCACTTACCTACTTAAACCGAGAACATAAAAATTGACATATAGCCCTCCCAAAATCATCCTAACGGCGTGCGTGGCGAGGAAAGTTAGCTTTCGCGAGATCTGATCAAAGCAATCTCAAACCTCCAAACTTTTTCCCCCTTCGCCTTCCAACGGTGCAGGCACTGTGAAATAGAAACTGCAGCCTTGTGAGACAACACTTTCGACCCAAATTCTGCCGCCGTGCTGCTGTACTATGCTGCGACAGATAGCCAAACCCAAACCCGTACCTCCTTTTTGGCGGGAGTCAGAAGCATCGACTTGTTGAAACCGTCCAAAGATAGTTTCTAGTTTATCTGCAGGAATCCCCCGCCCTCGATCTTTAACTTCAAATAAAACCCGTGAAGCGTAGCTATCCTGTAGGGAATCGCCCAAATCTTCAACCCTGACAGTTACTGTACTCCCTGGAGCGGAGAATTTAATCGCATTGCTCAACAAATTTACCAGCAGTTGAACGATTCTGTCGGGGTCAGCCCAAATTTGGGCTGTTTCGGGCAAAATCGACAAATTAATGTTATTTTCAGCAGCCACAGACAGCACAGCTTCCGCAGACTTCCGCATCAAAACCTGGGCATCGCACCACTGCTTCACGAGGATAACTTGGCTCGAATCGAGCCGCTCTAAGTCTAGAATATCGTTGACCAAACGCACTAACCGTTCGGTATCGCTCGAAGCGATTTCTAACATCTGTTTGGCAGTTTCCGGTTTATTTTTCAGTACCCCAGCCGCCAGCAAACCTAAAGAACCGCGAATGGAGGCAAGCGGAGTTCTCAGTTCGTGGCTGACAATCGAAATAAACTCATTTTTCATTTTTTCAATTGCCAGACTTTCTGTGATATCTGTGACTGTGCCTACGTGACCAATTAGTTGAGATCTGTCGGAAAAAATCGGAGCTGTTTTAAGCCGACAAAACCGGATGGTTCCGTCTCGCTGGATGTGGCGGAATTTGCAGGAAAATTCCCCATCTAGCGATCGCGATTTCGACCACTTAGACAGAATTAGTTGGATGTCTTCGCGGTGAACAAACTGCATCCAGCCGTCTCCTAAAGCTGCTGCGGGCGTGAAGCCGCCAATTGCTTGACAGCGGGGATTTGTATAGGTACATTTCCCTTCAGTATCGATTTTGAAAATGCCCACGGGGGAACTCTCGCTCAGAGAGCGAAATAAAGCTTCACTTTCCCGGAGTTCTGCTTGAGAACTTTCTAGTTCTCTGGTTCGCTGCAAAACTCGCATTTCTAACCGTTCGTTGAGCTGTTGGAGGGCGGCTTCAGCAAGTTTGCGATCGCTAATATCGCGGTGCACTGATACCCAGTGGGTAAACTCACCATTTTCGTCTGCTATGGGCACAATGCTCATTTCTACCCAAAATTCCGTCCCGTCTTTGCGGTAATTGATCAAGTCAACCCGCACCGACTGCCAGGTTTCCAAAGCTGTCCGAATTCGATCGAGACTGGCGCCGTCTGTTTTTTCTCCTTGCAAGATGCGCGGGGTTTTGCCCAAAACTTCTTCTAGCGTATAGCCAGTCATCCGCGTGAAAGCTGGGTTGACATAAAGAATTCGCGGGCCCGGTTCGTGAATCGGTTCAGCTTCCGTAATTAACACGGCGTCGTTAGTGGTGGTGACTGCTGATTCCAACAGGCGCAACTGTAATTCTCTAGCTTTGCGATCGGTAATTTCTGTAACTGTCCCCACCATCCGCACTGCATCGCCTGCTTCGTTGTAAAAAAACTTACCTTTCCCCTCAATCCAGTGAATGCTGCCGTCGGGCCAAACCACGCGGTTTTCGTTACAGAAATCTCCTCGCTGGGCGATCGCCTGATTTATAACATTCTGAATATTATTTAAATCTTCTGGGTGAACGCAAGCTGCAAAATTTTGATAAGTTCCGCCAAAAGTTCCCGGTGCCAACCCATACAACTCTTCGTGTTCCCTCGACCAAACAATGCGATTTTTCTGCAAGTCCCAGTCCCAAAATCCGATTTTGGTAGCCGACAAAGCTAAGCTAAGCTGCTGATTGGTTTTTCGCAACTCCATGCTAGTAATCGCCACTCGAAGTTCTCGGGCTATTTCGATTTCGCACCGCTGCCAAGGCAAAGATTTTGATCTCACAGTTTCTTGCCACAACTCAAAGGAAGTGCGAGGAGACCTCGGCCGGCTGTCATCCGGTTTAAATTCAATTGGCCCGTCTGGTTGACCAGCCCAGTTGACAGTTTGAATTGCTTCGGGACGGAACCACAAAATGTAATAATTTTGCATCTCGGACATGGCAAGCACCAGCAAACCGCTAGCAACTTCTTTAAACTTATCGGATGGTCGATACAGTTTAGAGAGACAATCTGTATGAAAGATATCATTATTTGTTTGAGTTTTTATCCAAGCAATTAACTGTTTGATATCTCCCAATTCCGGCGTTTTGCCGATGGTTGTTAAATTTTCATTGGCACACACAACTCCACCTGTAGCGCCCACTAATGCCAGCAATTCATCTTGGGATTTAAGTAAACCTTCGACAAAGCTGTGTGATTGAGAAATTTTGGTGACAAATTTATGGCTAATTTCTTTTAAATAAATTGCATATTTCCAGTCTTCGCTATCTTGTTTGTAGCTGAGTTCTAGATTCACAAACTTTGCTAGCATTTCGCAAGCCGTTCTTGTTTCGTAGTTTACATACTTTCGTGTTGGATGGTGACAGGCGAGCAATCCCCAGACTTTTTTATCTTTGATTAATGTCAGGGTCATGCTAGCGGCAACGTTCATATTTTTGAGATATTGAACGTGGCAAGGGGAAACTGTTCTCAACAAAGAACAGGCCATATCCAGGGGGCGACCGGTCAACGGATTGCAGTGAGGAATTAGTTCTACAGGCTGACCGTTAATATCGGGAATAAACCGAATTAAATTCATGTTGAACAGGTTTCTTGCCAGGGGGGGAATATCGGTAGCCGGATAGTGCAGTCCGAATAAAGGAGCCAAACTTTCTACTTTGTCTTCGGCGACAACTTCCCCCGCACCGGTGGCATCAAATTTATAGACGATCGCTCGATCGAAACCGATCATCCTCCGCACTTCTGCAACTGCTGTCTGACACAGCACTTGCAGGTTTGGTGTTTTGTGGATTTTGTCGATCGGCTCTTGGACTAAATTATAACAATTGAAAGAATCGCTCTTTTTCGGGGAAACAACCGACTCTAGTTCAACAATTAATGCTGAACTAGATTGATGCAGCGTCCCCTCAAAAAAAGACTGGCGGTTTTGACGTTTGAATGATAATCTGATAGCGTTACGTTGTTGGTCTTTTTCAAATAAAGCTTTTTCAATAGCCTCAATTTCCTCAGTCTCCACAAATTCCTGTAAAAATTTGCCCAAAAGTTCTTCGGGGTAAATGCCGAGAGCCTCAAAAGTATTGTTGCTAACTTGCAAAATTTTCAACACAGGAGATTCCAGCACCAAAAGGATGCCGTGAGGTTGAATCGAACCGGGGGCGTAAATTAGTTCGCAGTCGCTGTTATTGAGAGTGGCTGTGTCTGAGGGCAATACCATTGATTTTATGTGATTAATACTTCTATAAATTAGCCTGTGTTCTTGACGATCGGGCAAACATCAATCAACGCCACCGCGTCGGAGTCGCACAACCAAACAATCCCAAGTCTTGGCTAAGGCTTTCTGAGTCGTTTCGGACGCGCACTACATATTTCCTCCTAGTTATACCAGTTAAAAAGAATGCAACTGTAGGTAAACTCGAAACCATAACTATCATCATTCATTCCCAATTCTTTTATCTCAAATCTCAAATCTCAAATCGGATTAGCGCTGTGCCTGAGCCAGTCTATTTCTGAGTTGAGTCCGCTCCAAACGATTCAGGAGGCGAGCAATTAATTCCGGTTTCACGATCGGCTTATTCACGTAGTCGTCAGCACCTGCGACAAACATTTGGCGCACGGTTTCCGACTCGGAATGAGCTGTCAAAAATAGCACGGGGAGCTTGCTCCAGCGCAAATCGTTGCGAACTGCCAAACACAGCTCGATACCGCTGTAACCGGGCATCTCCACATCTAAAATTAGCAAATCCGGACAAGTCGTTTCGAGTACCTCCCAGAACTTTTCGGGATCGTCCAATGTTGTTACTTGAAAACCCCAAGGTTGTAGAATCATTTTCAGTGCAGCCAATAGATGCACGTCATCGTCTACCACCATAACTTTAGCTTCAGCAGCAGGGCCTGTCTGGTCTAGAACTTGGCCGACTGCTTTGAGTATATCTGCTGGGGGTATCGATTTGTGTAAAAAGCCGGAAGCTCCCAAACGAGCAACTTCTATTCGATCGCTCAATTGATTGTTCGCGCTAAAAACCATCACCGGAATGTCTGGTTTTTCACTGCGGAGTTCGGCTAGCAGAGTAAGTCCGTTTTCCTGAGTTCTGGAAAAGGTCAAATCCAGCAAAATCGCATCGGGAGGCTGTTGATAAATCGCACTTCTTGCCGCTTGCGGAGAGTTGGCGACTTCTATGTGGAAGCCAGAACCGGATGCTGCTATTTTCAGTCGAGCGCTCCCAAAAGTATCATCATCAACGATCAGGATGTGGCGCTGTTGGGAAAGCTGAGCAACCAAATCGCTTTCAGGTTCGGGCGGCGGGCGATCGAAGATTTGTTTGAGCAAATGCAGAAATTCCTCAATCTTCTGAGCAGTCCTCGGTTTCAAGATGTTTTCAGCCTTGAACAAATGTTCGATCTTTCGCGCAACTTCCGAACCTTTCGGCAGCCCTAAAGTTCCCAAAGAACCGACTAATTTGTGAGCTTGATCCTGAGCTTCCCGCCGCAGTTCGTCCTCCAAGGTTCCGCTTTTCAGTTGAGCGATCGCGCCCTCGAATATCGCCACCTTTTCTCTAAAATTGGCTTTTAAATTTTCCCGCATTTTGGCAACCATATTCAGGACTTTGAGGCGGCGGTCGTCATTGTTTAATTCCTGGCTCGACCCGCTGGATGCAGTAGATAAAGTCTCTTGAGTTTTAGCAGTTTCTGCCCTTTCCTGCCCAACTTGTTGGGTCTCAATCTCCTCCGGCAGACTTTTGAGCCGATAGCCCAATCCGTACACGGTTTCCACTAAATCTACAGTCATCCCGGCTGCTTTCAGCTTGTGCCGCAGCCCCTTGATGTGAGCGGTAACGGCTTCTTCTTGAGGAAATTCGCCGGCAGACCAAATGCGATCGAGGATGGCGCTGCGGCTGAAAATACGCCGGGGATTTCTCAGGAAAAGTTCCAGCAAATTGTACTCTTTGGGAGTCAAGTGCAGCACTTGTTCGGCATAACTTACTTCCGTAGTGTCCGGGTTGACTTGCAGTTTTTCCCAGGTCAAATTTGTACTCGACAAAGTTGCCTTGCCCCGGCGCAGCAAAGCCCGAATCCGAGCGATTAATTCTTCGAGATTAAAGGGTTTGACCACATAATCGTCTGCACCCGCCTCTAAACCTTGAACTCGATCGTTGCTGCTATCTAGCGCTGTCAGCAGTAAAATCGGCATTTGGCAGCCGGACGATCGCAATTTTCGACACAAACTAATGCCGTCGAGTTTAGGAATCAGCACATCCAAAACAATCAGGTCGTAATCGTATGCCTGCACCAACTGCAAGGCTGTTTCACCGTCTGCTGCCGCATTCACATTGTAATTGTGAGAGTTCAGCGCTTGAGTTAGTAAACTGACTGTAACTGTGTCATCTTCTACCAGCAGGATTTTCATAAACATCACCTGTCCTTCCAACTCTTCTTGGAACTTTTTATCGGTTTTTGGGGCTAATTAAATAGCCTTTTTACAACTGAATTTAAAAATTCCCCACCTTCAGTATAACAAATATTATTCTAGAAATAGAATAATTGTAAATTATTATTTTGATTTTATTTCTTTTCCTCTCGTAATATTTCATTAGATTCGGGCTAATATTTTATGGCTTTTTGGACTTCAGCGCCTGCTGAATCTTTTGAATCAGATATTGCGAGGAATCTTGATGTTTAACTAAGTCTTCCAACTCCGAAACTGCTACTTCGGCGTGTTCTATCTCTCGCACTAAGGAATCAGCGGCAACACTTTTTATGACTCCCAAAGGTTCTTGGATAGCGGTCAATGAATTGAAATTTTTTTCTGCTATTAATTCTTCCAACTCTAACAAAGCCATTTCTGCGCGATCGATCTTGATCGTCACGGATTTAGCCACATTAGCACCCGCTCTTGCTGCCTCCGTGAGTTCGTGAACTCGAAGTTTAAACCGACTGGCAATTTGCTCCATTTGAGTCCCCAATTCAAACGTTTTACTTGCCAGTCTGCCAATTTCTAGACTCACTTTGCTCAGACCGCTGGGCTGACTTCCCATTTGATTGGTAACTACAGCCACCTGTACTGCTAAATGCCTGACTTGTTCGATCGCCTCCCGGATGGTTCGGGAAGTGCGGTTAACCGTTTCTAAATCATTAGCTATTGCTTTGCCCACGCCCAAAATTTTATCTGTATTGTTGCAAATAGCATTAGCACCTTGAAAAGTAGCTTGAAATGCTTGGCGACCTTCGGAAGAAATCAGTTTCGCAATCCTCACAAATCGCTGATTCATTTGAGCAATTTCTTCAGCTTGTTTGACCAGTGCCAATTGCTGGGAACTGGGATTGCTTTGCAACTTTTCTGTTTGACGTTGTTGGATTTTTAAAAGCTCATTACATTCGTGAACTTTAGCCTGTTCTTGTTGAAGGAGTGCCAAATACTTGTGTCTTTCTACTCGGTATTTTTGAATAAGTTTGTTAGCTTGCGCTAAAAGTTGTGACTGGGCAATCACCAGAGTATGAACGTCTAAAAGGCGGTGGCTCTGGTCTTCCCTTACCACAATAATCGGTTCATAAATCAAGTTTTTGTGCCTGTTGAAAGACGCTTGCACGGCATCATCAACTTTCCAGTTTTCCGAAAGTAGCAAAGGCGGAATTCTAATAAAATCTAACAAGGCTCGAATCGGGTGTGACCCATAAAGTTCTACGCGATCGGGAAAACTCATTTGCTCTCGAAATTTGACGCGAGAAATCATGCCCAATATCTGTGATTCATGAGTAATAATGACTCCCGGCAGGTCGGGTTCTTGCTCAAATCTTTCAGCCACTACCTGTCCTGGAGTTGCAGCGCTCACTTGGAAGTCGTGACACGGCAGATGTCCGATCGTGAAATCGGGGGTGAGTTGAGTTGGATTGCTCATTTACCCGGATAGTGTTAAGTAGAAGTTAACAAATTATATATTAATATTATACTGGAATAAGATTGTTTAAAGTAATAACAATTATAGGGAGAAATAAGCTCTCTGGCTCCAGGGCCTGACGACAGCCTGCCTTCTGACTACTTTCATCTCAAGTCTGTTGGAGCCTGCAAGCCTGCTGCGCCCCGGGTTCCGTCCCCAAAACTGGGGCATTCATATTTGGTTCTTTAAAACAACCGGGAAAATATCTAGATTGAATCCCCACACACTGATGTTAGTATTTTGATGGCTGGCAATAACTGCGCTGCACAGGCCAGGGGATGCCAGCCTCCCAGCGTCTCCCTGTCAGGGATTGAAAAAAGGGCAGTCTTACACGCTGGTACTACCACCCAAAACCCTATCAGGGATTGATAACGCTATATCTAGTGTTAATGCAGCTTCATTGCAACACTAGATGTAGTGTTTTAAAGCTAATATTTCACCGTCAACGGCAAAGACTTCACGCCCAATTCTGCGATCGACGCGAGCCGATCGCAAAACCGCCGCCACCCGAATTCCCTGACAATACCAATGCAGCCAGCCGTACCGGGTACGTTTGCGTCAAAGTGCACGCCTAACTCCGCCCGCATCCCGTAACTAGACACTACTGGGTCAGGCGTGATGTGAAAAAATAGTCCCTCGACTCCCCGCGTGTCTAGCCAATACCCTTCAGTAGGGATTTCATATTGACCAGCGGGAATCGGGCCTTTCCCCCTTACCCATTCATCGCCCGGTCGCTGGTAGTCAGCACAGCCAGAAGTTGCAAGATAGTCGATCGCCTTTCCGTCGGGATAGTATAGTTGCAAATTTCCGTAAATCAACTCTACAGACTGAGCTAACTGCATCGTAAAAATTAATTTGTGCATTTTATTTTTTGCTTAATTTGTTCGATTAGATTTTGAATTTCTGCAAGTGTTTTGCGACCTGATACTAAATCTCGCAAATTACAAATAGTCATACCCTGAATGTATCCATACTCTTTAGCCAAATCTTCTAAGCAATCTAGCAATTGACACTTGCTAGGATTAACAGCTTCTAAAAGTTGTTTAGCTTTGTCTATGGTCATGTTGCGTTTTAGGGGGAGAAACTAGCAAACCGCCCAATAAAGTTAAAATTGGCGCTAAGAAAGGAATTAAGGCCGTAGCATTCTCTTTTTGAAAAACTAAAACTGTCCCCGCAGCCACCAACATTATTACGGAAACATTTAAACTAGCAATAGTGAAACGATACGAGTATTTGTCCACTTAGAATCCCGTGTTTTCATTGTTGTACTCGTTTAATAAATCATCTTGAATTTCATGTATTCCTCCGCGCACATGATATCCGTGATGGATTTTAAGATAATTCTGTATATCACGAACTTCCGCTCTTTGACTTATGTACAAACTCCGAAGTACAGTGAGTTTACGTTGAATATTAGCTAAAAGAGTCAGAATGCCGCGCGTAACATTCCACAAAACAATTAAACTAATCAGCGACGTTAAGAATGTTCCAACTAACGAAGCGATATCAGTAAGGTTTTTCACAAAGAATGTTGATCTAGCAATAAGTTGATTTTGTTTTCACTGCGTAAAACGCTACTATGCACTGACCCTATAGCGTTTGTTATGGTGTCCGCCTCGGGGCCCCAATATTCCCAAATGGTAAGGCTTGCTTGATTGAACCAGTAAGGGAATGAAAATTTTAGTGTGTAAGTTGTGGTCAGCTTGGGAAAAATAAACAGTTGCGTTCTGTTTAACCACAACTTTCGACCACTAACTGATTCCGCTCCTTGGGAAGGCCCGACACCAAGCCTAATTTTTTGATTAAGAAATCCACCAAACTTCCAATTCTGATCGGGTTCTGGATTTGTCACATATATTGCTAGAATGTGTTTTTCAAATTGATAGGGCGGTACGTAATCAGGTATAGGGTTGCCGCTAAAAGCTTGCGAATCGCTTTGTATCCAATTTTGAGCATTATCTAGTTCAACTAATAAGCTCATAAATCTAAATTAGCGACAACCCATAAAGCGCGCCGCATATGGAATCTTGGGTCAATACCTACAGAGTCCAAGACGTCCATGTAAGTATCGACTTCTATTTGATTTGTTAACAGCTCGCAAGAAGATTTGTTAACTAATAATGCCGCATCTTGCTCGTTTTCAGTTGCGTCACTGGTAGGCAGGATACAAAGCAAATCTTCTATTTCTTCTGGCAGGAATATCATTGATTCGTCCATACCAGGAAGCCATAAAGTTTTAGAGTCAAGATTCGGCATTATTAATTAACCTACGTACCCTTGAGGTTTAAACGAGATGCGGGCTGTTGATTGAGTAAGTTTTAACGCTGCGCGAATACCGTCTTGGACGGCTTTTTCATTGTCGGCCCCTTCGGTTTGACCGAAAGCGCAGCTAACAGTATCAGTCTCAACCAGCGTGTAAGGCTTGCCAGTGGTTCGACTAATAGCATCTTTGGTTTGAGCTTTGGCAACAGTGCACAGGACGCGAGCAAGTTCAATTTTCCTCGCTCTTTTAATTGACACGTTAGCAGTTGTCGGTTTTGTGTCTGCAGCAGCTCCAGCACCAATAACAGCAGTACGGACATTAGTAATTAAGCTGTTGTTATTTTCTTCTTTTTCAGGTTTGGGCGCAGCAGTTGGAACGGCAAGAATTTTAGTTTCCCAGTAAAAGTTGTTTGTCTCGCCAAAAGGTTTGATCCATCCCAAGCTCGAACCAACGTTAATCTTGAGACCGAGCCGAGCAGCTTGATATGCCGCTCGTTTTGCGGCTGCATCCAGTCGCCGCCAAGCTTCTAATTTAGTTTTAGCGGCCATCAACTCTTCTGCTCTATTAATATCTGCGTATCGAGCCATAAAAAATTCTTGTAATGGGATGTTTCTAATTTGACCTTTCTGCGCGGGTTTGACTACTCTTTTTTTCTTATATTAAAAATTCAACCCTATAACCCTGTAAAAATTTTGCGCTATACTGAAAACAGCTCAGAGTAAGGCTTACAGGCTATTATGACTATTACTATTGCTGGCGTAAATGGAACAATTAAAGGCACTACTGCCGAAACACAATTCTTTCAATTGATAGAGTATTTCCAAGGATTAGAAGCAGCAGGCAACAACGTTAATAGTTTTGTTTCTGGTAATTATGACAGTGACGCGCTGCTATTTACTGGCGACTTTACCGCGCCCGTGAAATTTACAGGAACGGGATTGAATTTTGTTGGCAAAACCGAAAGCTTTTTAACCGGAACTTTCACCCCTGGCACGGGCGGCAAGTTTACCGCAGCTAATTCTTTAGATTACTTTTTAGAGGTTTTGAGCTTCATTCTGGCGACTCAAAACGACGATTCTAAAAACCCTAACAAAACTAAAAATATCAGCGCCAGCGTTAACGCAACTAACGGAACTGTTAGCGGCAGTTTCACACTGCCTTTTACCCGCGAAGTTACAGATACGGGTATTACAATCACGCCTAAAGAATATTTGTTGACTTAAAAAATGCCCGAATATACTTTTCCGTTTCTGTTTGAGCCACTTAAAGCCAACAGCAGTATCCAAACAATTTTTGATACGAATACCCTTGTTGCACCTATCAAAGCGGCGATTGCGGGTTATATCGCGACACTCGGATTACCTGCCGCCGAAACAGCACACTTATCTTGGGAAAACTGCGGTGCTGCAATTTATCTAGAACAATTAGTAGCTACTTACCATTTACCGAGCTTGGGCATTCAGACACCGGCACCGGCTCTCAAACGAAATTCCACGCTTGCCGACAAAGTATCGGAAATCTCGGCGCTTAACGGTCAGTACCCAAAGTGCCAGTTAATGCTGTTTGTGCGAAATTCTGCCGCCGACCCGTGGCAGTGGAAAAATACCGAAGTTATCCAGAATTACGGGAACCGTGCAAACACGCTCGATCTAATTCCTTATCTCAGCCAAGGAACCCTCGACATTTTGGGAAAAGGAACCCAAATCGGCATTCAATTTATTGATGACCCCGTTTTTAAGACGACATTGCCGGCTGCGGGCGATCGCCTTTCAATTAAAGGAGCGCTGCGGGTCGAAGTTTCGCAGTTTGATTCAAAAAAAAATGACGTGACCGAGCAATTGCTCGATCGCATGGCAATGCTAGAACTCGCCGTCAACGGTCGGCTGATTAATTTGCCGGCTAACACATT
>NZ_JAUBRI010000102.1:0-15966 GCF_036701795.1 Microcoleus sp. N9_A1 | reverse complement strand
TTCTTGCACCATTACTGCCTTTATTCGTCCGAAAATCCATACCGTGTTTACTTCAACCACTGATTCAGCAAGCCCTAAATAGCCTCAGCACCGCAACCCAAGTTCTACACCGATTATCTGCTTCCGGCGACAGCGGAAAATCCTTTCCCAGCAAAGATGTATCCCTTTCTCGACTGCAGGTACCAATATTGATCGCGATTTCTCTTCTCGGATTTTGCACGATCGGCTCGCGGTAAATCAACTGCCAACTACTTGCCATCGATCGACTTTGATCGTACCCGGAATCTTAGCAATTCTGCAGGCTGTGCCAGTGGGGGAACAGCAGGCGGCAAAAGCTGTTCGCATGAAAGCAAGGGCGCTGGCCACGCGGGTTATGGGAGAGGAGCCGGATTTGGCAGCCGCGGGTTAGGAATCGGAAATTCGTGTCTATTTTCTCCTCGGTTCGGCAATTGAGGGAGAGTGTCTGCGGCCTCACCTTGGGTGGATTGATCGAATTCCGGGATGCTATTTTCTTGCTCTTTACTGCCTCTATCTAATTCAGAACCCGAGTATAAATCACGAAGCCGATCGCGATCGTCTGCTGTTTCTTGATTTAGTTTTAATTGAGACGGTAAATTATCATGCAAAATTGGCACTTGCACCCCTGAGTCGGTACCAACCATCGACTCGCCAACACTTAGAGCTGATAGCAGTGCGGGGCAAATAGCTGCAATTGAAAAACCAAGTGCTAATGCCTTGAAAAACTTGATTTTACAAAAGCCTCTAGAAAATTGCACGGGCATGACAGATTAGCCATATTCGATAGTTATTTACACTTACGATCAGACGAGGCCGACGCAATTGCAAGGAATAAAATTGCTCTATCACTTTTGAAAGAGTTAATTCCTTAACTCAATATAAAGATAGTTGACAGCAACTTTATTTTGTGTATTTAACAATTACTAAAAACACTCCGACCTCCCAACCTAGCCCTCTTGCAAGGAATAAAATTACTCTATCACTTTTTAAACACTTAATTCCTTAACTCAATATAAAGATAGTTGACAATAATCATGTTTTGTGCATCTAAAAATGACTAAAAAAACTCCGACCTCCCAAGCTAGCCCTGTAGGTCGGCGGAGCATTCTATCAAACCTGCGATCTGAGAAATAGGTAAATTTTGATAGAGATTACTACATTTTATTGAGCTGCGATCGCAATTCTTCCAACTCAGCGTCAATCACCGGACTCGACTCCGAGCTACTAGCTGCTGCCGTTTTACCCGCTGCCGGCAATTGACCTTGAGACACAGAACCCCCGGTTAGTTGAGCTTTCATCTGAGCCAACTCGTCGTCAACATCACCGCCGCTTTCGAGCAAGCGGAACTGTTCCTCTAAATTGCTGCCGCCGGCCGCCAATTCTGCCGAAGCCCCCGCGCGAGCTTCAATCTGCAAAACTTTTTCTTCCATGCGATCAAAAGCCGCCATAGAACTGCCAGTATTCAAGGTGCCAATGGTATTGTTGAGCTGTTCCTGAGCCTTAGCAGCGGATATCCTCGCTTTGAGCATATCCTTCTTAGTCTTAGCTTCGGAAATTTTGCTCTCCAAACCGATTAAGTTGCGCTTGAGACTTTCCACCTGAGTCGATTGCTGATCCAGACTGGCTTTCAGCGTAGCCGCCGTTTCAGCGTGAGACTTTTTGCGAACTAGCGCTTCCCGGGCCAAAGTCTCGTCTCCTTTTTGCAGGGCTAGCTGAGCGCGCTGCTGCCACTGGTTAGACTGAGATTCAGCTTGATTGTACTGAGTCTGGGTGCGCTTTTGAGTGGCGATCGCGCTGGCAACGGCCTGACGCAACTGCACCAAGTCTTCCTGCATATCCGTAACAGACTGTTCTAAAATCTTTTCCGGGTCTTCAGCTTTGTTGACCAGATCGTTAAGATTGGCTTTGACGACTCGGCTAATGCGGTCAAATAATCCCATAATGCTATTTTTCCTGGGTGAGGTGTACGAAGTAGGCGGAAAGCAGGCTTGATAGCCCTAGCCCGCAGTTGTGAAATTCACTCTTGTCAGATTTTTAGTGCGATTTAGTTTTTGGCAATTTTTGCAGACAGATAAATCCAGTTTAAAGCGATCGAGTAATGTGATGCAGGCAAGCTTATTCAGGTTGAGTCGATAGGAGGTATTATCCTCCGTACCTCTCAGTTAGATCTGGGCGTGCTAGTTTCCCCGCACCCAGCTCCCGATGTTCTTGGCTTGCGCCTTTGCTCATGTGGAGATAATAGTGGCAGCTTTCGTGAACCGCTAGAAGGTTATTTATTTTCCAATTACTATGGCAACCATCTACATGATGCAGATGTACCTTTTCATCGCCTAGCATTTTTAAGCCACATTTTCCACATTTATGGTTTTGCCGTTTTAAAGCTTTAGAGGTGTCGCCGTCGTAGAATTTGCTGTTACGCTCACTCCAGTAGGCTATGTCTCCGTCGTAGGGTGATTTCTCCCCTTTGACATTGACAAATTTGTTTTCGGAGTAAGGAACCGATGGGAATGCTTTATCAAACAGTTTCTTGCTGGTGTATCGAGATTGTTTTGGTTCCTTATTGAATACCTTGAAAGCTCTTATTTTGATGTGGTATAGCGAGTTACGCGACCCGTCCATCTTGCAATAGCGGTGGTAATTTCTCCAGCCTCTAACTACAGGGGCTAATTTCTCAGCTTTGACCGTAGCACCAAAATTCGAGTTGTTGACGATGTGTTTTACCTTCTGACGGAACGCTTTAAAATTGTCCGTTGATGGAACGCATCTAAATTTCCCGTTGTTCTGCACTTTGAAATGCCAACCGAGGAAGTCAAACCCATTTGTCGTAGCTGTTAGCTTAGTTTTCTTTTCACTAACCTTCATGCCTCGTTCTGCCAGAAATTCGCTGACTTTATCAAGTATAGCCTCCGCATCATCTTTAGGCTTCAGAATTATTACCATGTCGTCCGCGTAACGGACTGATTGGTGTATTTCCTCAATCCCATTGAGAGCAATATTGGCTAGCAATGCACTTACCACGCCCCCTTGTGGGGTTCCTTGTTCGGGAAATTCTGGATTGACTCCTGATTTTAGACAGCGGAATATTCCGGTCTTGATGCCTTTTGGGGCGATGAGTCGTTCCATTATGCTCGCGCGTGCTTATCTTGTCGAAGCATTTTTCGAGATCGAGTTCTATGACTCGCTTTTCTATTCCGTGGGCTTTTGAGTTTAGATTTAGGAAAAGAAATTTCTGCGCGTCCTGCGCCGACCTTCCTGTTCTAAATCCATAGCTCCTAGCGTGGAAAGTAGCTTCGTGCGCTGGCTCTAGCGCGTATTTTGCGAGGCATTGCCACGCTCTATCGGCGATAGTTGGTATCTTAAGGAGGCGGGTACTCCCATCCTTTTTAGGGATTGGTATTGAACGTAACTTCTGATGTTTCCAGTTGTTACTTTTGGCTCTGAGTTCTTCACTCAGAGCAAGCCTTTCTTCAAATGTGAGTGAGGCTTGGACATCGATTCCCGCAGTCTTTTTGCCAGCGTTTAGTTGAGTTACTTGACGTATCGCCAACATTCTTGCAGCCCGAGATTTCAGAATTAGCTTTTGGAGGGACTTCGCTTTGGGCTTGTCTCCAACCTGAATCGCTTTAAACACTCGTTTTTGTAGGCGAAATAAGTCCCTTCGGAATTTCTTCCAAGGTAACGTCAACGTCTTCCAAGATTCACTAACATTTCTGTTGTGTCTAATCATGCGCTGCTCTAACTTATGTTTTCTGAACACCTCAGACCAGTTACGGTCTGTCCTACCCGAACTAAGGGGGTTCCGCTGCTCGTCTAGCCTACGAAAGGGTTCGACTTCCCCTTGACCCTCAGCTCGTTTTTCTTCGTTCCCTCGGTTAGATTGATTGTTCCTTTAGGTGGAGCCATTTTAACTGCTGGATTCCCTGGACTCTTGCCGATATTGGCGCAGTATTCGGCGGGAATGAACTCCAGTGGAGTCGGGAGTTTTTGGTCTGTGTCCCGCTCAAGATTAAGTTACTTTTCTAGGCTCAATTTCACCATCGGAACTCCCCATTAACACCAGTGTCACCTCACATTAGATGTCTGATTGCGTCCAGTTAAGAGCTTCACTCTCCAAGAATCGAGCTTGGTCGGTGTGGGCAGATAGGGAGTCATACCTGAGTCTGGCAGAAGGGACTTGCACCCTTATCAGACCGAGAGTTCAGCCTTGTGGCTGGAAACGTTATGTACGGGCTTTCACCGTGATTCAC
Organism: Microcoleus sp. N9_A1; assembly: GCF_036701795.1. NCBI lineage: Bacteria > Bacillati > Cyanobacteriota > Cyanophyceae > Oscillatoriales > Microcoleaceae > Microcoleus > Microcoleus sp. N9_A1. Next base: position 11,701 of record NZ_JAUBRI010000102.1, on the reverse strand, counting down.
GTTTCAACGAATCGCACTGCACCTACCCTCAGTTAGATTGATTGTTCCTTTAGGTGGAGCCATTTTAACTGCTGGATTCCCTGGACTCTTGCCGATATTGGCGCAGTATTCGGCGGGAATGAACTCCAGTGGAGTCGGGAGTTTTTGGTCTGTGTCCCGCTCAAGATTAAGTTACTTTTCTAGGCTCAATTTCACCATCGGAACTCCCCATTAACACCAGTGTCACCTCACATTAGATGTCTGATTGCGTCCAGTTAAGAGCTTCACTCTCCAAGAATCGAGCTTGGTCGGTGTGGGCAGATAGGGAGTCATACCTGAGTCTGGCAGAAGGGACTTGCACCCTTATCAGACCGAGAGTTCAGCCTTGTGGCTGGAAACGTTATGTACGGGCTTTCACCGTGATTCACGTTTCAACGAATCGCACTGCACCTATCTATTGAGTTTAACTTCGATCCGAGAATTCCCCAACAGGCTTCGAGCCATCTCTAGCTAGGCTGTTGAGAAGTTTTTGCTCGTACCGAGTCTTGTTCTGTTGCCTGGGGTTCAGGATGCGGGCGGCTCGCTCGGTGGCAATTTGGGTGTATTGTTGCCCGGAAGCATTTGTGCTTTCATCGCCGCCAACTCGGTATCCACATCATCGGCGCCTTCGAGAGAGAGAAACTTCTTTTCTAAATCATTAGTTCCGAGTTCTGCGATTGCTTCGGAGCGAGCTTCTAGCTGCATGACTTTCTCTTCCATCCGTTCAAACGCGCTCAAAGCGCTGCCGGTACTGAGATTGCCCATCATTTCTTGAAGCCTTTCCGACGATGCAGCCGATCGAGCTCGGGCAATATACATATCTTTTTTAGATTTTGCCTCGGAAATTTTACTTTCGAGCATCCGCATATTTTCTTTAAGTTTAGTCACAACAGCGTTCTGTTGTCCGAGACTGGCTTTCATCGCCGTTGCCGTTTCTTGATAAGATTTCTTGCGCGTCAGAGCTTCCCGCGCCAAATTTTCCTCGCCTTTTTGCAAAGCTAGCTGCGCCCGCTGATGCCATTCTGCTGCTGTAGACTCAGCTTGGGAACACTGGCGTTCAGTGCGTTTTTGAGCTGCAATCGCCCCTGCCACAGCTTGTCTGAGCTGCACTAAATCTTCCTGCATATCCATTACAGCCTGTTCCAGAATTTTTTCTGGGTCTTCTGCTGCCCCGACCAAACTGTTAATATTGGCTCGAATCACTCGCCATAGGCGATCGAATAATCCCATTTTGCCCGTCTCCCGATTTTATTAAATTTTAGATTTAGGACTGGGAATTGACAATTACAAAACCAATTTTGTGTTAGACAAAACATTCCTCATTGTCTAGCTTTGTCTAACAATTTAGTTAAAGTTTTTCACCCTTTACCTAATTTATGGTTGATAGTATTGTGGCTTCACCCCTTTTTCTTGGAGTTCTTTCGCCAAACGTTCTGCTGAGGCAGCATCGTTCAAAGCCCCCATTTGGATCTTGACACCCTTTGAGAAGTTCCGCACGTAGGCATCGGGAACAGCGGTTCTGGCTTTCTGCAGCGATTTTTCGTCTGTGTAATCGGTGACAACGTAATAGAAACCGTCGGCGGCCCGTGCAGGCCTTCCCAGGGGAGATGCCGCGGCAGGCTGGGCTGGGGATGCTGCGGCTGGGGAGGCGGCGGCTGGGGAGGGTGTTGGAGGCAGTGTCGGCAGTGTCGGCACAGGCTGGGCGGCGCTAGGGCTGGGAGTGGGAAGCAAAGCCGTACTCAGATTGTTGAGTCCTTGTTCCCTGCCTCTGGGCGGGTTGCCGTCTTCTGTTGGAATCGGCACAGCCCCGCTGGGGCCCGGAGGCGCTGGCGGAGTTGGCGGGATTGATGCTTTTGGTGACGGGGAAGGAATCGGGCTGACTGTCGGCTTAACATTGCTGAGAGTGCTCAAATCTAGCTCGACAAATTCCTTGGATACCAGATTTGGAGCTTTCGGTAGTTCCTTGGTGCTGGTATCTGAGATGGAAGTAGAGGCGGGACTGTCCTTTGAAGAGGGTGAGGTGCTATCGAGCCAACGGTTCAGGCCTGCCATCTTAACTAGATTTGACGGGTACATGACTGCGTAGCCCAAAGCTGTGCACGACAGCAAAAACAGCAGCATCGAACTCAGTCCCAAGGGAGTTAACAAACTGGCGGCTAAACTGCGTTCAACCGTAGGATCAGCTTTTGACTCGTCCAAACTTTCGATCAGTTTTTCGCTTGATTCGAGATACTTGTTGGGTGCCAAGGCACTGCTAGATAGTTTTGTGCCACCCCTGGTAGTTGCTAGCGGGGCATCGCCCTGAGTGCCGGCAAGGGATAGGGGTAGCGATAGCGGCTGCTGGGTTTCCTCCGCAGTCTCCGGCGCCAAATTTTGGGCTAGCTGTTGCTCGGTTGTAGCTGTTTGCTTGCCGGTACGAACTGAGGGCGACACCCACTGTTCGGCGCGCCGCCTGTGCCTTCTGTATGTTGTCAGTTCTGCTTCTAGATTTACATCTAGACTCCCCAGGACTGCTTGCAAAGCAGGCTTGATTGGGGTTGAAGAGGATTGATGATTTGGGGATTCAACCGAAGAACGCTTACTCATTAGCAAAACTCCTACCGCCTCTGAATTAATTTTAATGTTTTGATTTTGACACTCCCGGGCCTAAAGGCGTGGGGATTCTTGCTTCGCAGGGATTCCAATGAATTTACCCTCAGCAAGCATCTTGACCGTATGCCCTACGGCTGCAAGCCCTCGGTTGAGAACTACTTGTGCGGCTGCGACATCTCTGTCGGTTGTATAGCCGCAATTGTGACACGAGTGAGTTCGTTGTGATAACTCTTTTTTGCCTGTTTCGTTAAGGCAATTGGGACAGATTTGGCTAGTCTTTTTAGCATCTACTTTCTGGAAATACACACCGCGCTTAAAGCAAGTTTGCTCCAATATGTTGAAGAATTGCCCAAACCCAGCATCTAAGCAGTGCTTACCTAACATCCCCGCTTTCAGTCCGACCAGATTAAGGTCTTCGACAAACACCATACCCGCGTCATCACAGATTTGATGTGACAACTTGCGATGCCAATCTTTTCGGCAGTTTGCCACGTATTCATGCAGCAAAGCAACTTTTTTCTGAGCCTTTTTCCAATTATTTGACCCGATTTTTTTTCTAGTAACGCGCTGTTGCAGCAATTTAAGCTTGCGTTCTGCGTTAGCAAAAAACCTCGTTCGTTTAATTAAAAGCCCGTTAGAAGTTGCAATCAAATTAGTCAACCCTACATCAATTCCTACGGGATTGCCATGAGGAATGATATCGGGAATTGAGACATCCCATTGCAAAGTCAACATTATATACCAGCCACTAGACCGTCTGACGACGCGAGCTTGTTTGACGATTGCGCCCTGGGGCATGGGACGCGACTGACAAAATTTTATCGAGCCAATTACAGGCAATTTAAAGCGGTTGCCTTGATGGAAAGTTGCACCCAACTGTGGGAAACTCAAAGACCTCAAAGCCCCCTGTTTTTTGAACCGAGGAAACCCGTGATTTTGCTCCCACATACTGACGAAAGCTTTTTCCAATCTCCGCAGCGTTTGTTGCAACACCTGAGCGTTGACTCGCTGCAATGCGTGACTGGTCTTCCTGTATGCTGTTAAAGCCTTGCACTGACTTGAATATGTCGGTCTAGGAACCTCAGCAGGAATAATATACTCGGAGCCAATGGAGCAAGAGTTGATCTGACATTTGCGTGAGTTGTACCAGTCTTTGCGTTCTCTTAGGGCATAGTTGTACACCTTGCGGCACTGTTCTAGCCAATCTTCAAAAACTGCTATTTGTGTCGCTGTGGGCTTCAACTTAAATTCAAACGTCAAATTAAACACTTGCTTCACCTCCTTGACTTAGCATACAGCAAGTCTACAAATCGTCTAAGGATTTCTTAGAACCAATTAAAGTCGCCCGCTTATGGGCGAAGCTCTCACCCCAAAATTTGGGTAGATATAAACAAGAAGCTTGAAAACTTGCCTATTTTATGATTAGCTACTTTTGGCGGCAATGCAACAGGGGCTTGATCGCCTGCTGTCGATCGCCGGATGTTATCTTTTCATTTTCATTTTAAGACTTAATTGTTGGTGTGTCCCGGAGGCAGCTTACCGACACTCTCGGCAACTTTTTGTATTCTAAGCTACCGCTTATTTGTAACTTCTCATACTCGTTGGGCATTTGTACTTTTTCTTGATCCCTAACGGCTTTATAAACTTTTAACCTATGTTTTTACCTATACAATGAGCAACGACAGAGCTAATTGTTTCTATATATAACGAGATTATAAATAAATTATAAAATTTAATTATGCTTCGGGGATCGCTACAACCCAGACAGCATAAAGGCTGGGATGCTCTAAAACCTGCTAGCTCTACAAAGGAGAATTAGAGATGAAAATGATTTCCCTAAGAACTTTTATGCAAACCTCCTTAACTTCACCTTTAACTTCAGCTTGTGGTCACTGCCGTCACTATACCCCTGAGGGCAGACGCGGGGGTGTTTGCGCTCTACTAAGCGGCCCGGTTCAAAGTCACTGGAAAGCTTGTGCTTTAGCGGTTTCGCCTTTTAGGTCATCTTGGGAAAACATAGAAGAAATTGGACTGTGGCAAGAATCGACTCTGACGCTGCAGGATGCCACCGTCACTCTTTCGGAGCGCCATGCCTGCCAGCTTACAGGCACAACGTTAACCGAAAAATCCGCTGCCGCAGTCTCGGTTTAGTTAGTCGGCAGCAGCATAGGTCATACCATTTTCGATTTTCGATTGGGAAATCACTGATCATTATCATGGTTGGGATCTGACAAAGCAGTTTCATTCTTTTTGGGAACTGGTATCAATAGTCACAATTTTGGACGATCGGGTGCATTTGGCTTTACTAACTCATAAAAATCAGCAGCATCTACTTTAATATGAGCGCAAATATGATCGCATAAAAAAAACTGATTTCTCCATCCCGCTATGGCAGCCAAGGATATTGACTAAAATCAGGTTGCCGTTTTTCCAAAAAGGCTTGTTTGCCTTCGGCGCCTTCCTGGGTCATATAGTACAGCAAAGTGGCATTTCCCGCCAGTTCTTGCAAACCGGCTTGACCGTCGCAGTCGGCATTAAAAGCAGATTTCAAACAGCGAATCGCGATCGGACTTTTTTCTAGAATTTCTGCAGCCCACTGAATCCCTTCTAGTTCTAGTTGTTCGACGGGCACGACGCAGTTGACTAAACCCATTTCTAGGGCTTGCTGTGCGCTGTACTGGCGACACAAAAACCAAATTTCTCTGGCTTTTTTCTGGCCGACGACTCTGGCAAGATAGCTAGCTCCGAAACCACCGTCGAAACTGCCGACTTTGGGGCCGGTCTGTCCGAAAATAGCATTGTCAGCAGCGATCGTCAAGTCGCAAATTAAGTGCAGAACGTGACCCCCTCCAATTGCGTAGCCTGCAACTAAAGCAATTACTACTTTAGGCATAGATCGAATCAACTTCTGCAAGTCGAGCACGTTCAACCGGGGTATGCCACCTTCGTCTACATATCCCGCCGCACCCCGCACGCTTTGGTCGCCGCCGGCGCAAAAGGCGTATTTGCCGTCTGTATGAGGCCCCGCACCTGTGAAAAGGACAACGCCGATTTTTGTGTCTTCGCGGGCATCAGTAAAGGCATCGCACAGTTCCTGCACGGTTTTGGGACGGAAAGCGTTCCGTTTGTGAGGTCGATTGATGGTAATTTTGGCGGTGCCACCACTTTTGTGATAGAGAATGTCTTCGTAGATTTTGGCGGTTTGCCATTCAATTTGCATAATCAATCAATTTGAGATTTGAGATTGAGCTGAGTCAATCAAGGCAGCGACAAGTCGCTTTTAGATTTTAGAGGCATTCGGTTCAATGGGATACAAGGGTCGATCGACTCTTGCCCAAAAAATAAAGCGGGACTTAGGCAGAAACCAGGTTTTTCACCAACATACTCCGTGCAGCGCTCTTGATAGGGGTTAAACAACCTGGTTTTTGAATGTAAGAGCGCGCAATTCCCATCTCAAATGGACACAGCGTCAAATCCTCGAACTCTTCTCAGGACTTTTACTGCTCCAAAATTTATATGTGCTGGATTATTTGCGGAGTAAAATACTCAGCAAGTGCTTTGCTGCTTTGCCAAATACCGGATCGCGGGACTCGAATTCGCTGGGATCGAGTAAAGCTTGAACTTCGGCAAAAGCTTGTGAGTCAAGGGTTCCTTCTTTAGTAAATAAAGTGTCTATGACTGCAATGTGTCTGGAGTCGAGGCCGAGCCGATTTGCGATCGACTGTAAGTACATTTGCTCACGCATATCGATGTGTCCGTCGGCCGCTGACATTTCGTAGCCGGAACCTATAAGCAACAGTTTTTCTGATTCTGAGAACAAAGCTGTCAGGGTTAGCAATTCCGTCGGGTTGAAGTAAACCTGCTGTTTGGAGACTCCTTTGACAAGGCGCTGAATTAGTTCTACCCGATCGCGGTCGCCGCTGGCAAAGGCTTTGAGAGTCTTTTGTAGCCGTTCTTCTTCTTCAACTGCGATCGTCCTGTCAATAATCATGACTCCGCGCAGGATGGAAATCAGAGCAGTCAGAAACACTACCAAAGGAGTGATATCTTGTTCGCGCAGCTTTTGCCGGCTAATGCGGCACAACAGCTCAACAATTTCAGCGGTGATCGTGGTGGTGTCCATAATTAAAGACTCTCGATTAAGCTGTAATGTAACTTTATTTATCGATCTTAAGTTTTTCTGTTACTTAGGTATGACGTGAATTGTAAAGCTGAGCCGTTGTCTATTAGTGATACTACTTATTTTATTCACAAACGCTGGATGACTAGGGCTGTGGAACTGGCACAAGCAGCCGGTGATGCGGGTGAAGTACCCGTGGGTGCTGTAATAGTTGACGGTACGGGCAAATTGATTGCGGAAGCGCAAAATCGGCGAGAGCGAGATTGCGATCCGACTGCTCACGCTGAAATCTTGGCTTTGCGCGCTGCAGGCCAAGTTTTGCAAGACTGGCATCTTAACCAATGCACGCTCTACGTAACGCTGGAACCTTGCCCGATGTGCGCTGGTGCGATCGTCCAAGCTCGGATTCGTCTGCTGGTATACGGAGCAGATGACCCGAAAACTGGCACGATTCGGACTGCTGCTAATATTCCCGATAGCGCGTATTCCTGTCACTACTTAGAGGTGCTCGGCGGTATTATGGAGTCTGTTTGCCGCGATCAGTTGCTTTGTTGGTTTGAAGCGCGCCGGAAAAATTAACAGGTAAAATTTTTTACTCTCTTCTGGGCGAGGTTTAATCGAAATTGACCATTTAACTGAAATAATAGATCCGTAATTGCCCGATCGAGTTTTCGAGGCGGCCGACTGCTCTGGATTAGTGCTGTCCGGTTGGCTGAGGTTTTACCTGTTACAGATGATCTCTTGCGGGTGCGATCGCTCGATCGGCATAATGCCAATAGCAAAAGTGTCCCGATCCAAAAACTAAAGTTTTGTTCAACAAATTACTTTAGACTTTAGATCTCGATAGAGCAGCTTAATTGCTATGCCCCACACCGCCACGATCGCCGTTGAGTCCAGTAAATCATCTCTAGTGAAGCCAATGCCTGCCAAGGTAGCATCTAATACCTCTCGCGTTTCTCCTTGGTTAACCTCCTTGCTCTATCCGCTAGGTCACTATGTTGTCCTACCGTTTCATTTTGGCAAGATTGAGATAACCGGACAGGAGAACTTGCCGAAAGACGGGCCTGTCATCTTAGCCCCTACGCACCGCTCCCGGTGGGATGCCCTGATGATGCCCTATTCAACCGGACAGATGGTGACTGGACGCGATTTGCGGTTTATGGTAACTGCTGATGAAGTGAAAGGACTGCAAGGTTGGTTCATCAGACATTTGGGAGGGTTTGCTGTGGATATCAAGCATCCGGCAATTAGCAGTCTCCGTTATGGGGTGGAATTGCTTCTCGACAAGCAAATGTTGGTGATTTTTCCCGAAGGTGGCATTTTTCAGGATGGCGAAGTTCACCCGATTAAGCCTGGATTGGCTCGTTTGGCAATGCAGGCAGAGTTGAGCCAACCGGGTTTGGGAGTGAAAATTGTACCGATGAGTATTCGCTATCGCCCGCGCATTCCTCAATGGGGTTGTCAAGTGAAAATTGCGATCGGTTCTCCAATTGCCGTGGCGGATTATGCCAATTGTGGCGGCGGTAAAAAAGAAGCACGATTGTTGACGGCTGAACTCGAAATGGCTCTTAAAAATCTTGATGAAAGTTGACCGTTGGCAGTTGGCAGTTGGCAGTTGACAGTTGATAGTTGATAGTTGGCAGTTGACCGAAGGAATAAGTAATTGTGATATAATATTGTTTGGTGCTGTCGAGAGTTGCGGCACTTATTTTACTTAGTTATATCTGTATTAAGAGCCAGTATTAATGGATTGTGCTTTGAACTTTAAACCCGGTCAAATTGTCAGTTTAGAATGTGGAAATGCGTGCCTGCATTCAGAGGTAATTCAAGTGGTTGAGGCACGTCAAATTTGTTGGGTGCGCCCTTTAATGTTGGTTGGATTGGTATCGGGGAAGGATTTGTCGCAAAAGTGGCCGGAAGAATACACTTTATCGGATTTGCGAGATGGTGCTGATTTGCTTTGGCCGTTGAGTTTGTTTCGGGCGGCGCTGGATACTGAGGTAATTTCGCTGTTGAGTCAGTTGCAGTCTCTGGAGTCTGAGAAAAAGGATGGTGCGATAGCTTCTCGGCAACTTAGAGATTTTGTCGATCGAGTTTGGGCTGCTTTTCCGAGTGCTTTTTAATAAAAAGACAGGGCGGTTGAAACCGCGTCTATACAAACAAAACCTGCCTCTGCAGGTTGAACAAAATTCGTGAAAATTGCGTTTAACTGGTTCCCAGGCAGAGCCTGGGAACCGATATCTAGAGGCTCTGCCTCGCTGGGTGACAAGGAGGCAGAGCCTCCGGATCTGCATTACCAGGCAGAGCCTGGTAACGAGTAGAAAATACTTAAAACTTAAAATACTGCGTGAGAAAGCTCTGCCGGATCGAGATTATTATGAATAACTTGACCGTCGCGGAACCAGACAACGCGGCGAGTTTGGCGCGCTACTTCCGGTTCGTGAGTCACCATCACCACAGTCATGCCACTTTCATTAAATTCTGTAAAAATATCCATTACTTCTTGAGTGGTTTTAGTATCCAATGCACCTGTTGGTTCATCAGCCAGCAACAATACCGGACGGTTGACAATCGCGCGGGCGATGGCTACCCGCTGCTGCTGTCCTCCTGATAGTTGATTCGGTTTATTTTGCAGCCGACTTTGCAGGCCTACTTTCGTTAAAGCGTCTACGCCGCGTTCGCGTCTTTCGGCTGCTGGAATGCCTGCATAAACCATTGGTAACATGACATTTTCTAAGGCTGTTAATTGAGCTAGCAGGTGAAATTGTTGGAAGACAAAACCTAATTTTAAATTACGAATTCCGGCTAATTCTGCTTCGGGCATTTGGGCGACATCTACGCCGTCTAGGTAATAACTGCCGCTGGTAGGTCGATCGAGACAGCCGATAATATTCATGGCTGTAGATTTGCCCGAACCCGATGCGCCCATAATTGAGCAATATTCTCCTTGCGTGACTGTCAAACTTACACCGTTTAGGGCGCGCACTTCCAAGTCGCCGATGCCGTAAACTTTTGTTACGTCTTGCAGGCCGACGATGACGGGTTTTGAGGTGTCTTGCTGCTGGAGGTCTGGGTGGGTCTGGGTTTGTAGTTCAGGCATTTGTTTTTATGTGCGATCGACACAACTAACTACTAAGCTAACACTTTCCATCAGTTTTCGCGATCGGGGTGACGGCAGTTTCGAGGCTAATCAACAGAACCTCTATACTTATCTGCGTACATCTGTGTCATCTGCGGTTAAAAATTCCGAGAACTCTGCTAACTTTCGCGGGAAAAATTTAACATTTTGATATGTTTTTTGGCGATAGCTTGATGTATAATCTAATAATGGGAGTGTGAACCATCATAAAAATTTTGCACAGATTTCTATTGTTTAATAATATCAGGTAAAAGGCAACAAGTCAAGCCATCACCTCGAAAAAAAAAAGGCGAATTTTTGAGATATCATTAAGAAAAATTAAGTAAAGTTGGTAAGTTGGAAATAGGAAAGTACAGACAATTATGACATACGACTACGACTTGTTTGTGATAGGTGCAGGTTCCGGCGGATTGGCGAGTTCCAAGCGAGCAGCATCCTACGGCGCAAAAGTGGCGATCGCCGAAAATGACTTAGTAGGCGGAACCTGCGTAATTCGCGGCTGTGTCCCCAAAAAACTGATGGTTTACGCCTCAACATTTTCGCACCTTTACGAAGATGCGGTAGGGTACGGTTGGAGCCCAGTAGAAAGCAGCTTCGACTGGGAAAAACTCGTCACTACCGTAGATGCAGAAGTGCGACGGTTGAGCAAACTTCACATCAGCTTTCTTGAAAAAGCCGGAGTGGAATTAATCTCAGGATACGCCAAATTTATCGATGCCCACACCGTCGAAGTTGGTGATCAAAAATACACCGCTGCTAAAATCTTAATTGCAGTCGGTGGCGAAGCTCACAGAGTCGAGATTCCTGGCATTGAACACGCGATTACTTCCCGCGAAATCTTCTTGATAAAAGAGCAGCCAAAACGGTTGGCAATTTGGGGCGGCGGCTACATCGGCGTCGAATTTGCTTGCATTATGAACGGGTTGGGAAGCCAAGTAACTCAAATCATCCGCCGTGAATTAATTTTGAACGACTTTGACACAGAAATCTGCACCAACGTGCAAGAAGGAATGATTAAGCACGGAATCGAAATTTTGACAGAAAGCTCGATCAACCACATTGAGAAAACTCCAGAAGGCTTAAAATTAACTCTGTCGGGAACATCCGAAGGAACGCTAATAGTAGACGCGCTGTTGTGCGCTACCGGGCGTCAGCCTAATTTAGAAAAATTGGGTTTAGAAAATGCGGGAGTAGAAACAGATAAAGGTGCGATCGCAGTTACCAAAGACAGTCGCACCAGTCAGTCGCACATTTTTGCAGTGGGAGATTGCACCAACCGTATCAATTTAACGCCAATTGCGATCGCCGAAGGCCGCGCTTTTGCCGATACTGAATTTGGCAACAATCCGAGAGCAATCAGTCACGAAAATGTTGCCTCAGCAGTATTTTCCCAGCCAGAAGCTGCTACAGTCGGCTTAAACGAAGTGCAGGCTAGAGCAAAGTTTCCCGAATCAATTAAGTGCTACACAGCCAAGTTTAGACCGATGTTTCATTCTTTGACAGGTGCAGATGAGAAAACTTTTGTCAAGTTAATCGTTGAGACTAATACTGACAGAGTTTTGGGCGTACACATGGTGGGGAAAGACGCGGGCGAGATTATTCAAGGAATGGCGATCGCTGTTAATATGGGAGCTACGAAGAAAGACTTCGACGCGACTATTGGCATTCACCCATCGACTGCTGAAGAGTTCGTGACTCTGCGGTAAAGCGGGCGAAGCAGCCAGGGGTTTAAACCCCTGGCTAATAGCTAAAGTCGGTTAAAACTGAGATCTTGCACCATTCTCAATTAGCCCTTGCATTGTGTACCCAAATGTGAAATAAAGGGCGTATAA
>NZ_JAUBRI010000101.1:5055-16210 GCF_036701795.1 Microcoleus sp. N9_A1 | reverse complement strand
TTGAATTGCCCATCAAGTGCGATGCCTGCGGCTGGCTTCGCCTACGCGATTTTTTCGAACTTATTCAGCAAGCCCTAATTAGGATCTTAAAAAAATATTTTTAAATCCCAAAGCTTTGTGGATATCGGTTTTTATGATTTTTCTCTTTAGCTGTTTATACCGTAAATCAGCAACGCCGATTTTTTCACTCAAACAGCTATAACGACTGAAATTGGGGAAGTTAGCTTTACCTTGTTAGAAGTAAAAACGTTGAAAATAAAATTCATAAAAACTTTTCTTGGGGTTGACTAATTCCCGACATTTCTTGTAAGATTGATTAAACAATAATATTCATTAGGCAATCTGTTAAGCGTATGTGTTTGTTTGGTTTAACCTAAAAGAGTACATTTTATTCGATTTTTTTATCTCGGGTTTCACTCATTTTTGTCGTTTCTGTGCTGTACCGCGTTACCGAAGCTTGCCGTAGGCATCGCATTCCCATCAAAAAACTGTTAGGAGTATTGTCAATGCACAACAGCTTATATGTAGGATGTACAGCCCTGCACACCTTACCCCTATAATTCGCAGATAAAACCACTTTCTTCGTAACTCCTATATATAAATTTTCTAAAGTGTGAGAAGAGGTATAATATTTATTGCGTGGTGCAAACATTCAAAAAAAAAATACAAGCAGAAATTTAAAATCTAAAATCGAATGAGTTACTGTTTAAACCCCAACTGTTCCAAGCCCGAAAACCCGGATACAGCCAAAATTTGCCGAAATTGCCGGTCAAAACTGCTGTTGCGCGACAGATATCGGGCCATAAAGGCGATCGGACAAGGAGGTTTTGGCAGAACATTACTCGCCGTTGACGAAGACAAACCATCAAAACCCCGCTGCGTCATCAAACAATTCTTACCCCCAGAAACCCAACTCATCCCATCAGCCAGCAATCGCAACAGCAAAAAAGCAGCCGAACTTTTTGAACAAGAAGCAATGCGATTGGATGAATTAGGGAAACATCCTCAAATCCCCGAACTCTTAGCCTATTCCATCCAAGATAACCGACAATATGTAGTCCAAGAATTTATCGACGGACAAAACCTAGCACAAATTGTAGCAACAGAAGGCACGTTTACACAAACTCAAATTCAAGACTTACTCAACAACTTATTACCCGTACTTCACTTCATCCATTCCCACAACGTTATTCACCGAGACATCAAACCCGGAAACATTATCCGCCGCGCCGACAAACAATTAGTTTTAGTAGACTTTGGCGCAGCAAAAATTGCCACAGGTACGGCTTTACTCAAAACAGGAACCAGCATCGGCAGCCCCGAATACATCGCCCCCGAACAAGCCAGAGGCAAAGCATTTTTTACCAGCGATTTGTACAGTTTAGGCGTAACTTGCCTTTATTTGCTAACTCAAGTTTCGCCATTTGACCTGTTCGATCCGGGCGAAGATGCCTGGATTTGGCGGCAATATTTGGCAAACAACCCGGTGAGTGAAGAACTCGGCAAAATCTTAGACCAACTGATTGAAAATGCTACGAACCGTCGCTATCAAACGGCTGTTGAAGTCTTAACCCAACTGAATCCAGAAGCATCTAGTAAACTCACCATTCCTCAAACAATTACCAAAGCAGTCAAACCTGCATCCAATCCCAATCCGCCCCCCCATCCAACTCATAACTGGCAATGTATTCACACCTTAACCGGACACAAAAACTTAATTTCGTCTGTAGCTTTTAGTCCTAACGGAGAAGTTGTAGCCAGCGGCAGCGATGACAAAACAATCAAGCTTTGGCAAGTACAAGACGGGCAAGAAATAGTAACTCTCGCAGGACACGCCAACTCAGTTCATACAGTAGTTTTCAGCCCCGACGGAAAGACACTTGCCAGCAGCAGCCACGACAAAACAATCAAACTTTGGCGGATGAAAGACGGGCAAGAAATCCGCACGCTTGCAGGTCACAGCAACTCAGTTTATGGATTAACTTTCAGTCCAGACGGCGAAACTGTGGCTAGCAGCAGTTGGGACAAAACAATCAAACTTTGGCGGGTGAAAGACGGGCAAGAAATCCGCACATTTAGCGGCCACATTAACTTAGTTTACTGCGTCGCATTCAGTCCAGACGGAGAAACTGTGGCTAGCAGCAGTTGGGACAGAACCATTAAGATTTGGCGAGTCAAAGATGGCAAGCTAATTCGCACGCTGACTGGTCATACAGACTGCGTGCGTTGTGTAGCTTTTAGTCCCAATGGAGAGTTTCTAGCAAGCGGCAGTCACGACAATACTATCAAAATTTGGTGGATCAAAGATTGGCAGGAAGTTTTAACAATTGCAGGTCATTCTTGGTATGTAGATTCGATCGCGTTTAGTCCCGATGGCGAAGTAATTGCCAGCAGCAGCAATCAAACTATCAAGATTTGGCGGGTCAAAAATGGTCAAGAACTTTATAATATTGCGGGTCATACTAACTCTGTCTATTCGGTTAATTTTAGCCCCGAAGGAGAGTTTTTGGCTAGCGGCAGCAGTGACAAAACTATTAAGATTTGGCAGAATATGATGTTTGTTTAATTGCCCATAATTAAAGTTGTAAGTCATGATAAAGATTGTAACCAAAAGATTTATGCTGCGTGACTTTGTAGATTCCGATCGATCGCCATTCTTGGACTATCAAGCCGATCCGCGCCACCAGACATTTTACGAACCCGATCGCTCTAGTCCCGATCGTGCCGCACGTCTATTCGAGATGTTTCAGGCCTGGGCTGGCGATCGCCCTCGACTCAATTACCAACTGGCGATCGTACAACGACAGGAACCTTACGCGCTTGTCGGTTGCTGTGGACTGCGGGGAAGATTGTCTGAAACTGGCGAGATGGAATTTGGTCTTGAACTGGCACCAGACTATTGGGGGCGATATGCCTACGCGATCGAGGTGGGGCGTGCGCTGCTCGACTTTGGGTTCACGGAACTCGATCTGAAGGCCATCTCCGGGTCTACTGTGAGTGCAAATACCCGGATCGCTCGGTTGGCCGAGTGGATAGGAGCAGAGGTGGTTGCTACCCGCCCAGGCTCATCATGGATGTCCGATCGCGGTTGGAGCGAGGTTCATTGGCGGATTGCACGGGCGCAATGGGAGCATCGTACTCTGCGGCACGGCCGATAATATATGTTTTTTTTGTGAACGGTTTATGAATGAGACAGCAGCCAATCAAATCCGTCAGCAGGTGGAAGCTGTGTACCGATCCGAGTCGCGTCGCGTTTTAGCCACCCTGATCCGCTTGCTCGGTGACTTCGATCGCGCCCAAGAGGCGATGCACGAAGCCTTCGCTCTGGCCCTAGCGCAATGGCCCCGTGACGGCATTCCTGCTAACCCGCGATCGTGGCTTGTTTCAGTGGGTCGCTTTAAAGCGATCGACACCATCCGCCGTCGCGCCCGCTTTGATACGCACTTGGCAGAACTCGCTCAACAACTCGATCCGAGTGACACCACAATCAAGGATGACGAGGACGTTGAGGACGATCGCCTGCGCTTGATTTTTACTTGCTGTCATCCGGCCCTGTCGCCAGAAGCTCAGGTGGCGTTGACGCTGCGGGAAGTCTGCGGACTCAGTACCGAGGAAATTGCCAGCGCCTTCCTGATTGCTCCCCCCACGTTGGCGCAGCGGATCGTGCGGGCCAAGGCGAAGATCCGCCACGCACGCATTCCTTATCAAGTGCCGTCGAAAACCGATTTGCCCGATCGATTGGACACCGTGCTTCAAACGATCTACCTAGTGTTTAACGAAGGGTACGCGGCCTCATCTGGCAGCTCGCTGACGCGGGCCGATCTCGCTGACGAAGCGATCCGTTTGGGACGGCTGGTAATGGAACTGTTGCCAGACTCCGAGGTGATTGGACTCCTGGCGCTGATGCTGCTGCAAGAATCGCGGCGCACCGCACGCACTTCCTCCACAGGCGACCTCATACTTCTAGAAGACCAAGATCGATCGCTCTGGAATCAAGCACAAATTTCTGAAGGCAGGTTACTGGTGCAGCAATCGCTATCATCAGGACGGTTTGGTTCGTACACGCTTCAGGCTGCGATCTCAGCCGTGCATTCAGAGGCCCAGAGTCCTGCTGCAACGGACTGGGCGCAGATTGTGGGCTTATACGACCTGCTCGTGCAATTAGAGCCGTCGCCGGTTGTTGCCTTAAATCGGGCTGTGGCAGTGGCAATGCGCGATGGCCCCTTAGCGGGACTGCAATCGATCAACCAAATATTAGCGCGTGGCGATTTGGCAGACTACCATCTGGCACACTCCGCGCGAGCCGATTTGTGTCGGCGGCTGGGCAGAACGGCTGATGCCAGAGAATCCTACCAAAAGGCGCTGGCGATCGTGAAACAGGAACCAGAGCGTCGTTTTCTCGAAAAACGCCTTCGCGAGTTAGGCTGAAAAAATTTTTTGCTGCGCTGTCGATTTGCAGCCTCGCCGAACGACTACTAAATGAAGGCGACTATCTCATATCGATTCCGGTTGCACCGTCCGTGATTGTTGATTGTTGACTGTTGACTGTTGACTGTTGACTGTTGACTGTTGACTGTGATTCAAAAAACTGAAAATTGCGCTGATATTTGTTGGCAGCTTGATTCGACTTTACGCCCATCCAATTTTGGAGGTAACGATGAAATACATATTGCTGATTTACAGCGACGAAAATGCCTGGACTGAAAGCGAGCTGCAGCAATGCTACGCCAAGTCTTTGCAGCTAACCCAAGAACTGCAAGCGAACAATCAATATTTGGGTGCTTCGCCGCTACACTCGATCGCCACAGCAACCAGTATTCGAGTGCGTGACGGCAAAAAACTTGTCACCGATGGACCGTTTGCGGAGACGCGCGAACAACTCGGCGGCTACTTTCTGATCGATGCCAAGGATCTTGACGAAGCGATCGCGATCGCAGCACGCATACCAAGCGCCAGTAAAGGTACGGTTGAAATTCGCCCGATCGTGGAACTGTCGGGCTTGCCATCAGACCAGTAGTTGCCGTCAATACCGCTCAACGCAGACTTCCACATCCGCACTGACAAACTTTTCCAGAAAAAATGTTCAACTTGTCGATCGCGCGCACATCTATTCGACTAGATGGTAGAGCAAGGGTTAGCAGTTTTCAATCTGCGCCCGGAAAACCAATCGACATCAATAAGGAGATACCACAATGACTGTGACAACCGAAACCACCAAAACACAAGACGAAGCCCAGATTCGACAAATCATCGCAGATACGGCCAGTGGCATCTGCGCCAAAGACCTCGATCGCATCATGGCGCACTACGCCCAAGATGTGATTATTTTCGATGCAATACCGCCGTTCCAAACCAAAGGTGCAGATGAATTTCGACGGACGTGGGAGGCGTGCCTGCCTTGCTTCCCGGACTCCTTCGGGATTGAGATGCGAGACCTCAGCCTCACCGTGAGCGGTGATTTGGCGATCGCGCACTGGCTTTTTCACTTCACAGGGATGCCAAAAGATCACCCAGGGGGGCAGATGTGGATGCGGATCACCTCTGCGTGCCAGCGGAAACAGGGCAGATGGCAGATTGTGCATGAGCATTGCTCTGTCCCCTTCGATCCAGAAACGTCTAAAGCCGTTTTCTCGATCGCACCTTAGCCCACCTCAACAACCATAAACAAAAGGAGATTTCCCGATGAAAGTCATGGTTCTAGTCAAAGCTACCGAAGACTCAGAGGCAGGCGTCATGCCCAGCGAACAGCTTCTGACGGAAATGGGGCAGTACAACGAAGCATTGGTCAAGGCGGGAATTATGCTCGCTGGCGAAGGGCTACATCCCAGCTCAAAAGGAGCGCGGGTGACGTTTTCAGGCACAAATCGCAGCGTGATTGACGGGCCGTTCACAGAGACAAAAGAGCTGATTGCCGGATTCTGGATCTGGCAAGTGCAGTCGATGGACGAAGCGATCGCCTGGGTCAAACGCTGCCCCAACCCCATGCCAGGAGAATCCGCGATCGAAATTCGCCCGATCTTTGCAGCAGAGGACTTCGGCGAATCCTTGACGCCCGAACTCAGGGAACAGGAAGAACGCATTCGGGCGCAGGCAGAACAACTCCAGCGTTCTTGAGGGCATAAATACTGCCTAACTTTTCGTCCGGCAGCCATATCATTTCCCATGAATGGATTGCTCGATCGACTATTAACCAAAGGAGTACATGATGCAATCGAATACTTATCTCTTTTTTGACGGTGAATGCAAAGCTGCATTTAAATTCTACGAACAGTGTTTAGGTGGCAAAATCGGCGACATGATGACCTATGGGGATGCGCCGATGTCTGAGGAAATTCCCTCCGAACAGCGCGATCGAATCATGCACGCCAACTTAACTGTTGGTGGAATGTTATTGATGGGTTCTGACACTCCACCCGATGGCTTTAAAAAACCGCAGGGATTCTCTGTGAATCTTCAATTTGACGATCTGGTCGAAGCGGAGCGGATCTTTCAAAAATTGGCAGAAAACGGAACGGTAAAGATGCCATTCCAAGAGACCTTCTGGTCTACCCGTTTTGGAATGCTTGTCGATCGATTTGGCACACCGTGGATGATTAATGTCCAGCCAGCTACCTAACCCTTTCAAGTTGGGTCACAACCGTTACCCTTCAATTCCAACATTAGCGAAAAATCGTTAATGTTTCACCTTGCGATCGAAGTTAAAAAGGAGAAAACATGGCTACTAAAATTTTCGTGAATTTACCCGTCAAAAATCTCGATCGGTCTGTCGAATTTTTTACTAAACTTGGATTCAGTTTTAACGCCCAGTTTACTGACGAAACTGCCACTTGTATGGTTGTGAGCGAAGACATCTTCGTCATGCTTTTGACAGAAGCCAAGTTCAAGGAATTTACACCCAACCCAATTTGCGATGCCACCAAGAGTACAGAAGTGCTGGTGTGCTTGTCTTCCGAAAGCCGAGAAGAAGTGGATAAAATGATTCGCAACGCAGTTGCTGCTGGCGGAACGACCTACAATGAACCGCAAGACTACGGATTTATGTATAGTAATGGCTTTCAGGATTTAGATGGCCACATTTGGGAAACTATGTTCATGGAACCCAGCGCAGTAAATCGTAAGGATTCAGGTAAAAAATAGTTTATTGAGAGCGGAAAAATATGGTAATGTAGTCAGATGAGCGAAAAGCCAGAGTTATCAGCAGCACTAAAATTAGAAATAGTTGACCAGTTGAGCCGTGAGGAGCTGGTCAAAATTGTGCTAACCCAACAGAAGCTGATTGAAAAATTACAACAAGAGCTCGAAAAGCTCAAAGAGAGACAGCCCAGCAATAGCAAAACATCATCGAAACCCCCATCAAGCGATCTCATACAGAAATCAGAGCTCGCCAAAGTTGATAACTCCAAAGAATCAGAAAAAGAGCCAAAGCCAAAACCAGGAGGACAGCGGGGACATATCGGTAAAACCCGAAAAGGATTTGGGCGAGTAGATAGATATCAAATCAGCACTCCTGACTCTTGTGAGCATTGTGGTAGCAGAGAATTAAGTGATGCGATTGGTTATAGCAAGCAGCAAGTAGCGTGTTTAGCAGCCTTACCAATTGAAGTGGTGGAATATCAACGAGTCAAATGTCAATGCCTAGAATGTGGAGCAATGGTGATGGGCTCACCAGCATCCGGGATAGTTCCTTGACTTGACTTAAGCATCGATCTACAAGCATTATTGGTATGGCTAGGTAATTATGGGCACATATCCTACGAAAAGCAACAAGAGTTCCTGCGCGAACTAGGTGGAATCGAAATAGGGATAGGGACATTACAAGCGACAAATGCGCGGGTAGCCGATGCTGTAAAGTCTGCCGTTGAAGCCTTATGGAAATGGGCACCATTACAAGCTTTCCGTCCATGTCGATGAAACCCCTTGGTGTGTCAAGGGAGTCAAAGAATGGTTGTGGACAGCTACGGGTCAAGATTTTTGCCTGTTTCATGCTGCGGATACTCGGAGTAGAGCCGAATTAGAGACGATGCTGGGGCATGAATTTGCTGGAGTGTTGAGCTCTGATGATTTTAGCGTCTACAACGGTGTGATTGTGGGAGCGCAACAAAAATGTTTAGCCCATCTACGGCGACATTTTAAGAAAGTTCTGCTTCTTAGTTACGGTAACAATACAGTCGTCGCCTCTGCGTTCTTGGAATTAATTGATGAGGCATTTCGACAACATCGAAAATGGCGGGAACACCCTGAAGAGCTTGATTATCAGACTTGGGCGAGGGACTTTAAGACCAGGTTGGCAGAATTGTTAAATACTTGGCAAGGTCATGTTGGTCATGCTGCTGGACTGTTATTGCGCTCGTTGCGTGAGAAAGCACATCAATGGTGGTACTTTTTAGACCATCCTTCCATTCCTCCTGATAATAATTTGGCAGAACGTTCTCTCCGATTAGCCGTGACGAAGCGTAAGGTATCTGGGGGCTCCCGGTCAATGTCTCGGTTTGAACAAACTGCTGATTTGTTATCTGTGATTCAGACTTGTCGGTTTCAGGGTAAAAGCGCAATGGCTTTTTTCCGTGATGCTATATCTGCCCATTCTTGTAACTTTTTCATGCCTTCTCTTATTCCCCAATCAAAGACCTGAATCCTTACAGTAAATCAAGGTTAGGCATTTTCTATCTGCTTTCTGAAAACAATACAAAGCTCTTCTCAATTGGTCAAAGTTAGTGATTGCATTGAGAAGAGCGATCGAATATCCAAAAATCCACAAAGGGTGCATCTCAGTTTGGCAAATCCCTGAAAAAATGGCTAAAATGAAAAATCTAGTAAAACTGTAAAAAAAGGATGAGATCAAGAAAATGATACCCGAAGATAAACAGCAGCTAAAAGCATACTTAAAAGGGGCAGCAGAAATTCTTTACAGAAATACAGATTCAGCCGCTCTCTCAAATGCCTGAAAGTATCGAGAAATCTCTACGTCAAAAAACGTTAAAAAAGTGAGTCCAGAACTAGGTAGCTTTTTTTTCAACAGTATCAGGAATTAAAACAGGAAGAATCCGAAAAGTAAAATCCGTAGTCGCCTTCCTCAACAGCGGTTCTCGTAAAACAATTGAGCTGATGAACCCTTACTACACTTTTAATAAACTCATTTTTTTCAATCCATCTGCTTCACGACCTCCAAGGCTAACCCTAACACCTCTGCAATTTGCTCATCCTTTAATCCCAACTGTCGTAATTTACCAACCATTTCAATTTTAACTTGATTAGGGCCATCCTGGTAGTCAGGAGTCGCAGGCTGACTTTTATATGGGGTAGAAGTGGGTAATTCTGAGCAACCATTGATATAATTAATTGTGTTGCTATCCCAAAAATTAGTAGTGTTGCGATCGCCCAAATTGATATTCAGATTTAATTGACGTTCTAGAACAGATGCAATATTACCTTTATCAATTTGTTCACCAAAAACATCAGATAACATTTGCAAAAGCTTGTAACCTACATCCTTAGCATGACCTGCCGTACAACCGTAAGTATCTGCAATATCAGAATACTTTTGTCGCTTAAGTATTCCCTCTATAATTTTACGCTGCAAGTCATTGAGAGGTTTGCCTGTCTTCGCGCTGATCACTTCATCTACAAATTGCAAGATAGGGGCAGTGTCCATCAGTAGGAGTGTCGGAGAACTACAGTTAGTATACCAGACTTTTTCCGTCTTTTTCCGTCTTTTTCCGCCTTGCATCCACATTTTATAAAGACCCGTCTTTTTCCGTCTTTTTTCTCTTTTCAGTTTTGGGCGATCGGTCTATGATACGGAAGAGGTAAAAAGCATCTTCGCTAGAGCAAGTCGCTGCGAACTTAATTCCGCTTCTCAACCGAGAGCGATCGGGAGAAAAATTATGTCGGTGTTCGATCAGCGCAGTCAGAAAGTAAACTACCAATACAATGATGCTGGAGATATCAATTTTGCAACAGTTCAAAATCAAGCACACCTTGTTAACGAGCTAGAGAATCTCAATTCTGAGATAACAAAAGCTGGAAATGCTCAAGTTATTGATGCGGAGATTGTTACAGATGTTCAATATCAAATTCAGAAAGCTGTTGACCAGTCTAAAAAGCCTGAGCCAAACAAGAATACAATTGTAGAACATCTCATTCAGGCTAAAGATTTTCTAAAAAATATCGCTGAAGTAGGTGGAATTGTTGCTGGTATTGTAAAGGCTATTGAATTAGTTCAGCAATTGTTTTATAATCTGAAAGCTTGCACGGTGATCAATGTGTAGAAACTAGGGACAACTCTATAACAGCTAGTTATTGCAAATTCATGACAAACTTTAATCAGCAAGACCAAAATACAAATCATCAAATTAACCAAGTAATTACTAGACAAATCGTCACTAATAACTTTAATGTTAACGATGAGTTAGTCGAAAATTTTGTAGAGAGCATTGCTGGCCTCCTCCCTCTTAATGCTGATCCACAAGTTAAGAAATCTTTGATACTTCAAGTAGTTATTGAATGTGAAAAGAGCGGACTTTTGCCACTTTCTTCTGACGAGTTATTGTTAATTTTTAATAAACTAAGTACACTAAGCTTACAAGAATTTAATAGGCTACTATCTTCTGATAACAAGTATAAGAAACTGAAAAATCGTCTCGGCTGGTTTATTCTTGGTGGAACTGGTGTTGCTGGTGCTACTGGGGTTGGGGTCACAGCAGTGCACTACCAGAAAGTCATTGAGGATCTGAAATCCAATGACGAGTTATATAAACCAGGTCGAGAACCTGATCCACCTAGTTACCTAACTGAGCCAGATGACCCAGAACGATTGCCAATAAATCGAGAACCCTATCTACCTAGTTTCGATCCCACTAAGTCAAATAACTTAGGACAATCTCTCAGAATAATTTCTAGACTTGGTAATGATTTCCTTTCTACACCATCTCCTCCTCCTGGTGGTGGAGGTGGCGATAGTAGTCTCCCAAGTCAGTCTCACGATCAAGTAGTTGACAATATAATTGAAGGAAATCTTGAGGCAAGGGTTAGTGATGCCGTGGACTTGGGTAGCTCTTTTAGTAGTCTCCCAAGTCAGCCTCACGATCAAGTAGTTGACAATATAATTGAAGGAAATCTTGAGGCAAGGGTTAGTGATGCCGTGGACTTGGGTAGC
>NZ_JAUBRI010000101.1:0-4955 GCF_036701795.1 Microcoleus sp. N9_A1 | reverse complement strand
TCTTTTAGCGGAGGAATACCAGAACCTCAAACAAGTGGTTCAGATGGAGTTGCTGATTGTGGTGACATTCCTGACTGCGGCGATTGTGGTGACATTCCTGACTGCGGCGATTGTGGAGGCTGTGAACCAAGTTGCGGTTGCTTCATTGCTACTGCTGTTTATGGCAGCTATGATGCACCACAGGTAGTTAGTTTAAGGCGTTTTAGAGACGAAAAACTGATGTCATGCTCAATAGGGCGATTGTTTATTGCAGCATATTATCAACTGTCCCCGCCTTTAGCTCAATGGCTTAAAAATTCTCCACATTTTGCGAAACCTGTACGTCAAATTCTGGATCGATTAATATTTATTTTAGATAACAAATGATAAGTTTTCTATGTTTCTTAAATTTACTATACCGAAACTTTTTATCAGCGAAACTCTATAATCTATCTCAAAAGCAGAGTTCTGCTAACACAAAGGCAAAGCGTAAAGGTATTATCACAAGATTTCTGTGGTTAGTTACGCCACTGGTGCGCCTCATAGACAAATTAGGCTTGCGATTCTTGCTTGATTACGTTTCTATTCAAGCCATTCAGAGCTATCAAAAACATCTATCGCCTCACAAAGGCTTTTCCTGTGCACACAGGAGACTTCACGGTGCTGAGTCTTGCTCAGAATACTTCCGGAAAACTGTCGGAACTTATGGCTTATCAAAAGCAATTCCCCTCTTTGAGCAACGACTGATAGATTGCAAACTTGCTAACGCAACGTTAAAGGCGAAACGTCTGAGTAAAAACACACAAAGTGGGATCGTTAAGAGATCGGGTATGGCATAACCACTAATAGTCTAACACATTGTTTTTCTAACATTTTGACAAACAAACACGAGAAAATAGAATAACTCACTACGATCAAAATAACGAAAGTGTTAACCGCGAGCGCCCTTCTTCCACCTCTTCATCAACTCCGGCGTCACTAAACCTTGCGGAAAAAATATCGTCCCTACGACAATCAGCAACCCAAAAATAATTAACCGTCCATCCCGCAGAAATTGCGCCAGCCAAAGCGGCAATCCCTGAATAGTCGCCATCCCCCTCAAAACCTCCGGCAAAGCAGTAAAAATCATCCCACCCAAAACCGACCCGACAAAAGTTCTACTACCACCAATCAACACAAAAGTTAAGTAAATAATACTAGCATCAAAAGTACCTTGACGGGCGTTCCAAGTATTGAGGAAATGCGCGCTAACCGCACCGACAACCCCTGCTAAAATAGCACCCAATGTAAAAGCCAGAACCTTATAAAAAGTCGGGTTAATGCCGATCGCATCAGCCGCCAACTCATCAGCCCGAATCGCCGCAAAAGCCCGTCCCACCCGGATGCGTTCCAGTCGGTACAGAATCGCCATACTTACCAGCAGCAAAGGCAGTACAATCCATAAATACTCGATCGACGTCCCAAACGGTTGCGGAATCCCAAAAATGCCCACAGCCCCGCCAGTGATGTCCAGATTTAGGGATAAAACCCGCAAAATTTCCACAAAAGCAATAGTGGCGAGCGCCAAATAAATCCCCCTCAACCGCAACGCCGGAATACCCACCAAAATACCCAGCAACCCCGAAACAGCCCCTGCAATTATCATCTCCAATAACAGCAGCGGTAGCGGAAACAAACCCCCCGTCGTTTGAAACACCGTCGTAGACAAAATCGCTGCAATATAGCCACCCAAAGCATAAAAACCGGGGCTAGCCAGAGACAACTGCCCAGTCATCAAAGGCAAATATAACGACAATCCCAACATTGCACCCAGCAACATCAAGACAATCAGAAACCCGTAAGTAGTAAAAAATGCAGCCATGATTTTATTTTAAATAATAAACATACTTAAATACCAACTTTATCTCCCATGCAGTCCCATCATAATCATTCATATCTCTCTTCTCTTTCTCTGCGTCCTCTGCGTCCTCTGCGGTTAAATAATTCCGATCTAATTAGTTTCTGTAGGGGCAATCCCCCGTGGTTGCCCCAATTTCAATCATCCTACACTTTCTGAATCAAACGCCGCCCAAACAAACCCTGCGGCCTAACCAACAACATCACAAACAAGATCGCAAAAGCCACAGCATCCTTATAAGCCGAAAAATCACCAGGAACAAAAGCCTCCACCAAACCAATTATAAACCCACCAAAAACAGCCCCAGGAATACTCCCCAAGCCGCCAAGCACAATCACAGCCAAACCCTTCAAACCAAAAGCAATTCCAAAATACGGCCCAGCAATACTCACACTAGAACTCACCAAACCCCCCGCCAAACCAGCTAGAAAACTGCTCACAAAAAACGTCAAAACAATATATCTATCAGTATTAATCCCTAACAAACTAGAAGTAGTCGCATCTTCCGCCACCGCCTGCATTGCCTTACCAAATTTTGTAAAATTTATCAAGTAAGTTAGCAGGCTAACAATCGCCACAGCTACCCCAAAAATCACTATTTGCACAGTGCGAATCGGAATCTGTCTATCCGCCGTACCAAAGTTAATAGCTGCTGGCAAATTACCGTAAGTGTTAGCAGGAAAAGTGTAAATTTCTGCACCGACAAGATATTGAATAATATTGGCGATCGCCACAGCCGCCCCCAAACTAGAAACCACCGTCAGCAAAGGATCTGAGTTTCTGCGACGTAAAGGCAAAAAAGCAACTCTTTCCACAATTACTCCCACCAAACCAGCCAGCGTACTACCCAAAATTAGCGCCACAGCAAAAGGCAATTGTACGGGAATTCTCGCATTAGCTAACAACCCGTTAAAACCGAAAGCGCCCCCCATCAGCGTATAGGTGAAATAAGCACCCACAGTAAAGACTGCACCGTGAGCAAAATTAATAATTCCTAGAATAGAAAACACCAGCGTGTATCCCAGTGCAAAAATAGCATACACGCTGCCGATCGACAAACCATTCAAAAATTGTTGCAGAAACAGAGTTAAATCCATCGCCCGTCACGAATTACGCATCAATATTAAATCATTCATCTATCGACAAACTAACAATTCTCCTTCTTCTTAACATCCATTACATCCATTACATCCGTTACATCCGTTACAGAATCCGCGGCAGAACTTCCTAACATCCGTTAAATCCGCTACAAAATCCGTTGCCGAACTTCCTTCATTTCAAAAACTCAAACCTACCATTATTTCCATCCGCCTCCATTTTAATCCGTGCCACATAAAAATCTTTCTGATTGATTTCACCTTCCGGCGTAAAAGAAATTTCTCCTAAAGGCGTATCGTACTTGCCTATCAACAACTGCTGATTCAGCTTTGTCCGCAATTCTGCCAAAGGCTTGTCCTTCACCTTAGACTGAGCATTAATTGCCTTTAATGACTCAACAAAAACTTGTACCCCAGTAAAAGCTTGAGCGCTAAACTGAGGCGGTTCTTTCTTAAATTGGGCGCGATAAGCCTCGCGGAAAGCCTTATTAACTTCATTCTGATATTCCGGGCTGTATGCTTGGGCAATCAAAACCCCATCGCAAAGAGCCTTGCAAACGGTAAATACGTTGGAAGTATTCAGACCGTTGCCCCCAATAATAACGCCTTTGTAGCCCAACTCCCGCAACTGCTTAATTAAATTGCCTCCATCTGCCGCCAACCCGGAAATAATTATCAAATCGGGTTTGACATTGATCGCATTAGTGGCTTGAGATTGGAAATCTGTATCAGTAGTCAAGAATTTTTGAACTGTTGCCAATTCCAGTCCCATCTCTTTAACTGTTTTCTGGAAAGTTTCAGTCTCAGATTTGCTAAAAGCATCATTCTGAGCAAAAAACACGGCTACTTTCTTGATATTGGGATTTTGCTTGAGGGCGGCTTTAACTGCGTTAGGTGCTACCACGGCGACGGGCGCGGAGACTCTGGCGACATAATCGCCAATCTGGGGAATGCCTTTAGCTGTGTTGGAGGGTGCGAGCACGGGTACTTGGGCGCGATCGGCGATCGGATCTGCACCAAAAGCCTGTTGCGATAGAGTAGGGCCCACAATACCCACCACCTTATCCTGATTGATCAAAGTATTAAAAGCATTGATCGCCCCCTGTTCATCTCCACCCGTATCTTGTAACACCACTCTAATTGGCGTCCCATCCACACCGCCGCGATCATTGAAATACTTTTCAGCAATTTTCGCGCCTGCCACCTGTTCCTGGCCAAGTAAGGCGACATTGCTGGTTTGCGCCACCCCAACTCCAACGGGAATAGCGGCTGAGTTCGCCACACCCGCACCCTGTGGCGAAGTTGCTGGAGATGGCGAAGTAGCTGTAGATACTGTTGTGGAGGTCTGGGGAGTGTTGGTCTGACTGCAACCAATCAGCAGTGAAGCGCAGGTAACGAATAAGGCACTAGGACGAGTAGTAGGGTTTTTCATGGGCGATCGAACACATATATATATAGAACATCTGTCTGTACAGATATTCTACCCATTGGCGGAAGAGTCCCCTGAAAAAACCTTACTAATACCGATCAAAAGAAGCGAGATCCGGAAAAGCAGAGTGGGCGAGCTGAGTTCTGAACCAGCCTGAGCAGGTAAAACCCTGACACTGCTACGTTCAAAAAAAACTCAAAAATAGTTTCCCAAAAAGCTTGACAACCCCTTGCGAAATAAGTATATTAATAAAGCGCCAGAGAGAAGGCGGTTCACACCGCGGACTTAAGGCACAGAACTGAACCTAGAAAAAAGAATAGTTTGAAAGCTTAAAGCACTATTAACCTCGTCAAAAAAATCAAGATAGAGAGTCAAAGCGAGAGCTGATACTTAATATCGCAAACAACGAGAAAAATGTCAAGGGGAAAAAACCAGCTTCAGGGCTGAGTGGAAAGAACTTGACTCAAAGCCAAAAAAACTCAACAACACGGAGAGTTTGATCCTGGCTCAGGATGAACGCTGGCGGTCTGCTTAACACATGCAAGTCGAACGG
>NZ_JAUBRI010000100.1:0-16698 GCF_036701795.1 Microcoleus sp. N9_A1 | reverse complement strand
TATCTACCTAAATGGAATTATCGTGCAGTGCCGACTATTTAACAAACGCTAAAGTTATTAAATTTTCATTCCTAAGATACAAGGGGCGGGTTCACCAACAATATCTGCCAATAATTGACAATCTCAAAAACCCGCCCGGCCGGGATATTATGGTCAATCGATCGGACATGATATAAATGTTTGTACCATATTCAATTCCAGGTTTTTTTAGATTGAACTCGGCAACAAGAAAAGAGTTAAATAAGAACTATCGCGGGGGTGGGGCGGGTTTACGAAATTATCGGTTTTAGGCAATTATTGTCGGTGAACTCGCCCCTACAGGTTGTTGACAATAGTGCAATATGTTTGATGCTTTTTACAACTGTCCGAAACCTTTTTTTGGCTTATCTTTTTTCTTTTTCTTCTTCTGCTGGGCACCCATATAGCCACGGGAACCGGGCTGCATTCCGCCCGGGCCGCCCATTCCCGGCATTCCCGGCAT
Organism: Microcoleus sp. N9_A1; assembly: GCF_036701795.1. Lineage (NCBI taxonomy): Bacteria > Bacillati > Cyanobacteriota > Cyanophyceae > Oscillatoriales > Microcoleaceae > Microcoleus > Microcoleus sp. N9_A1. The sequence goes on along the minus strand of NZ_JAUBRI010000100.1, from coordinate 16,217 downwards.
TCCGGGCAATCCTCCCATTCCTGTAAAGTTGCCTTGACTCATTTGCTGCATCATGGTACGCATTTTTTGGAAGTCGCTGACGAGTTTTGTTACGTCATTTTCGGCGTAGCCTGCGCCTTTGCCGATGCGGCGGCGGCGGGATGGAGAACTTGCTAAAAGTTCGGGATTGCGGCGTTCTTCAATTGTCATTGAATTAATCATGGCTTCGGTGCGTTTTAGCTGCACTTCTCCCTGCCGCATTTGTTCGTCTGAGAGTTTGTTCATCCCCGGAATCATTTTCATGATGCCGCCGAGGGAACCCATATTTTTTAACAGTCTGGTTTGCTTGAGAAAGTCGGTAAAGTCAAACTTTGCCGTGAGCATTTTCTCTTGCATTTTCTCGGCATCGGCGATGTCGAATTCTTCTTGAGCTCTTTCTACTAGCGTCAAGACATCGCCCATGCCGAGTATTCTCGATGCCATGCGATCGGGATAAAATGGTTGCAAGGCTTCCACTTTTTCGCCGACACCGACAAATTTAATCGGCGCGCCGGATATTTGGCGAACTGATAAGGCTGCACCGCCGCGGCTGTCGCCGTCTAATTTGGTGAGGATTGCACCGGTAATCCCGATTTGTTCGTGAAAGGTGCGGGTTAAATTTGCTGCTTCTTGGCCGGTCATGGCATCAACAACTAACAGCGTTTCATGGGGTTGTACTGTTTGTTTGATGCGAACCAATTCTGCCATCATTTCTTGGTCGATTTGCAGGCGGCCTGCTGTATCGACGATGATGGTATCTACGCCTAGTTGTTTGCCGTGTTCGATGCCTTGGCGGGCAATTTCTACGGGGTCAATGTCTTTGCCTAGTTCAAATACTGGTACGTCGATTTGTTTGCCGAGGGTAAGCAATTGGTCGATCGCGGCTGGTCGATAAATGTCGGTGGCGACTAGCAGTGCGGTAAGATTTTGCTTGCGGAGGTGCAGGGCTAGTTTGGCGGTGGCCGTGGTTTTCCCGGTTCCTTGCAAACCGGCCATCAGGATGACGGTGGGCCCGGATTCGGCGGTGGCGAGGGGTACGTTGGTTTCCCCCATGACGCGGACGAGTTCGTCGTGGACGATTTTGATGAATTGTTGGTCGGGACGGACGCCTGAAACGACTTCTGCCCCTTGTGCTTTGGCCGTTACCTCTCCGACAAAGTTTTTGACGACTTGGAGGTTGACATCGGCTTCCAGGAGGGCGCGGCGGACTTCTTTGATGGCGTCTTGGATGTTGCTCTCGGAGATTTTATTCTGTCCGCGCAGTTTTTTCCAGGTGGATTCGAGTCGATCGGCAAGGGCTTCAAACATAGGGCTTTGTTGGCTAGTCAGTCTTTTTTATTTTAGGGCTAAACGGGGGTTTTTGGATGAATGTTTGCTAATTTTTCAATAATCCTTTCAGGGCGGGCTAGAAGCCCAACCCACAATAAAATTAATTCATAATATTGTGGAACAGGCCGGACAGCCTGTTCTTAAAACTGCTGCAAGCTGTGATTTTTCACGTATTCTGCGATCTCCCCTTGGACTGCAAACAGGGTGCGATCGCCCTTTTGGACTTTTTCGATTAACAACCTCCGTCTCAAGGATTCGACGGCTTTTAGGAATTCGGAAGCGGATAATTCGAGAAGGGCTGGCTTTTTGGATATCTCGACTGCTTTGTTTTGATTTGCCAACCAGAACATTACTTGTTTTTCGGTGTCTGACAAGCGCTGAAAATGTTGGTGCAATAAATATTCTAAGTCTCCTAAAACTAAGCTGTCATAGGATAAAAAATCTGAAACATTGCCGTTAAATAAGTCTTGAATTGCAGCGGCTGCTGTATGCAGCCACAAGGGATTTCCTCGGTAAAGGTCGATCAATTGTGACCATTTTTCTGATTCTGCTAATCCTTTTTCTGTGAAGATTGCTCGCGCTGCTTCTCCTAAACCATTGAGTGGCAATGTTTGACAAGTTTTCTGGCGGCTTTCTAAGGCTGCAATTTCTCTGGGTTTTTCCCAACTGAGGAGAATTAGGCAACTGTTGTGGGATGATTCTGCTATTTGTTTGAAGAATGCGCCGTAGTTTTCATAACCCGGTTGGTAGTTTCCTGCTAGTTGTTGGCTGCTGAAAATTGTTTGCACATCATCGAGGATGATGAGACAGCGGTGCGATCGCAAATAGTCTAGTAGGGGCAATCCCCCCGCGGTTGCCCTTTCTTCGGGCACCGAGGGGGCGGGCACGGGGGCACCGCCCCTACAGGATTGAATTATGTCGGTTTGGAGTGATGCGAGGGCTGGCGCGTTGTGGAGGCTTCGCCAGATGATGCGATCGAATTCGTGTTGAATTTGTGGGATTAGTTGGAGTGTCAGGGCGGTTTTGCCAATGCCGGATAAGCCGAGGATGGTGATGAGACGGGTGCGGCTTGAAATCCAGTTTTCGAGGGTGGTGAGTTCGGATGTGCGATCGTAAAATGTGGAGATTTCTGGTGCGTCGCCTAAGTCGATGCGGGGCTGTTTTGTTGTTGGTTGCGGGTTTGGGGGTGTTTTGGGCGATCGGGCTTTTTCAGGACAAACATTAAGGTTTTTATTAACTGTTATATTCTCACCTGTTATATTTTCAACAATAGTTGATCTATAGTTATAAACTATACCGTTTTCTAATACGGCCCTAAAATTGTTTTTAGTAATATTTTTTTTCAATCCTTTAGAAAGTGTTTTCCAAAGGTCCGATCCGACATTTCTAACATGACTTGGACTTGAGTAAACTTCTTGAGCAATTTGCGTGTAAGTTGTGTCTTGTAAAGTTCCCCGCAGAATAGCTTCTTGCACGTAATCCAAATGCTTTCCCGTCTTAGAAAAAATTAGCTCATCTGCCAGTGTCAAAACTTCGGCAATATCCATAGATTAGGGAGAAGCTGGAGTTGTACGCCATTAATTATACCTGACATTTCGTACAATCGTGACATTTTTGATTTGGTCATCTATCTAAAGTCAGGACTTTTCCTACACAGCTCATCCTTTATATTAATTGATTAAGGTATTAGCAGGATATTTTTATGAAGCGAGTGCGGTGGCTCAGCGGTTTGTTGTCGGCTGGGGTGTTGTCTTTTAGTTTAACGACAGTTGGCGCACAAGTGGCACAGGCCCAGCGCCCGATCCATATACTCGACCTGCAATGTCTCGTTACGCAGGGTACACTCTCACTTAGTAGTGGCGGGTTAGCTTATTTGTACAGGCGGCCTACAGACATTTCAATAGGCCGACAACTATACACCAGTATTATGAGTGTACGCGAGGCCAGTTGGACTTGTAAACTCCCAGGCGGTCGTGCTTCTCTCCGATTGGAGTATGGAGTTGCAGATCAAGATGAGATTTCACCACCCAAAATCGAGGTTTATGTAGATGGAAATCAAGTAGCTTCTCAGGTGGGGAAGCTTGGGAGGATCAATACAATGCTGGTAGATGTTAGTAATGGTAAAAGTTTATCTCTTGATATCTCTTGTTCCACAGCTAAAAATTGTAACCAAAGGTCTTATCACTTCTTCAAATTTAATCTAGAGCCGGGGGCAAGTTCTCCTGGGAGTCGATAAATTATGAGTATCAGCCGCCGTCAATTTAACCGGATCGTCATCTGGGGTGGCGCTTCTTTTGCTGCTTCCGCCACATCCGGCATCTTTTTCCCTAAACCTGCCGAGGCTTATTCCCTAGAATTTCCGATTAGTGCTTTATCAGCCGATCGCGTTTTTAACGGTATTCAAAAATATTGTGGAGCACAGCCCATCCCCGGTGTTCTATCACCGATCGTACAAGGCAATAGTAATGTTAGCAGTAAAGTAGAACCAGCGGCCGCCAACGCTATTCGCACCGCAGACAAAGAATTTGTCAACCGCAATTTTACCAGCAAAAGAACCGAATTAGCTGTAACTGGCAGCGGTTCTAATTTTGCATCAGATACCAGTCGGCTGTGGGGGCGGCAAAGACAGGATCAAGTCGGCCCGAATGTGGGCTTTGGCTTCGTACAAAAGTGGGAAGATCAATATAGCGATGCCAAAATTTCCGGGCCGACAATGTGCGCTATTCATAACGCTCAACAAGTCTTAGCCGATCAAAGATTGACACCTCCTGAAATCGCCGCTTCTATCTTACCAACTCGATCGCGATTGGATGATTGGGGCTCCTGGGGAGGTGATACCGATGCCTCTGCTGGGAGGAATCCTGGTGCTGTTTTTGCTCAATACGATACAGCCGCGGGTACGGTGACATCTCGCTACGATTTAGTTGAACCGGGGCCGAAAGGTTTTGGGCGGGTTGAGTATACTATTGAAGCCGAAGATCAGCCTCGGCGGGTGATTTTGGTGACGGTGAGGTTTTAGGGAAGTAATAGAGATATTCGGTAGGGACACAGGACTGCTGTGTCCTCTTTCTTTCTCTTTCTATATTTCTGCGGATACGGACATGGCAGTGCCGTTTCCCTACAAATATTCTGTATCAAATCAATCCTATTTTTGCAGTTGACCAATCAAATCTAATGCTTTCTGAGCATCTGCATTCATTCCTTGATCCCTAAATAAACGAGCAGCTTGTTGCAAATCTGCGATCGCCCCTGGCCTATCTCCCATTCTCACCAAGGTAATTCCTCGGTTAGCATAAGCCTTTGCATAACTGGGATTGAGTTGAATTGCTTGAGTGTAATCAGCTAAGGCAGAGCGATCGTTATTGATGCGAAATAAGGCCAATCCTCTGTTAAAATAAGTGTTGGCGCGACCGGGATTGATTTGCAGCGCTTGATTGAAATCGTCGATCGCCCCTTTTTGATCGCCCAAATCTGAAAGCGCCAATCCTCGGTTGTTGTAAGCCGCGGCAAAGTTTCTATCCAAACGGATGACTTGAGTATAATCGGCGATCGCCCCCGGTTTATCTCCCATCGCCCACAAAACCAGCCCCCGATTGTAGTAAGCATCGACATAACCTGCATTTAGGGCGATCGCCTTGCTATAATCAGCGAGACTTTTTGGCATTTGTCTCAAATCTGAATAAGCCAGTGCTCGATAAAAATAAGCTTCTGAATAATCTGATTGAGTTTGAATCGCTTGGTTTAAATCTGCCACAGCCCCTGACAAATCTCCCTTGTCAAACCGAGTTAAACCCCGAACGTAATAAGTTTTAGCATCTTGGGGATTGTTCAGTTTCAGAGGTGCATTGGCTGTGGGAGAGGTATTTATCAAAAGTGCCGATCGATTTAAGCCCGCATCCGACAATTTAGCTATAAAAGTGTTAATAGGAATCGCTGAATTAAACCCTGTTTTAGTAAATGCTAAACCTGTGCGGACTTTTCCGTCTGTGACAGGATCGTAATCGCGATCGCCTTCTCCGTGAATCCCAATAACACGGCCTTCTGTATCAAATACAGCCCCGCCACTCATGCCCCCTTTAGTAACAACATTGTAGCGTAAATTATAGCCTTGGGGATGACTTGAAATCCGGCTAGTAACGAAGCCCGCTACAAACTCAAAATTGCGCTCTTTTTGGTAGTTTCTGCTTTCTGGAATACCTGGATAACCAGACACAAAAATTGACGCGCCAGCAATCGCTTGTTCGGAATCACCGAAAGTGACAACAGGATAAGAATCTGTACTGTTAAATGTTACGACTGCTAAATCCGGCTCATTTTCGCTTTTTTGCAATCGCTTAAAACTGGTTACTTGATAGTTGCTTCCCGTATTACTGCGAATCGTATAGGTAAGCTTAGTGTCTGCAACAACGTGGTTAGCTGTCAATACAGTGTAGGTTGTACCTTGTTTTGCAATAATAAATCCAGTCCCACCACGCTCATCCGATCTGTCAATCCGAACGGTAACAGAGTCAGCTAATTTGGCAATTTCTTGGGGAGTTTTTGCGAAAACGGGTGCTTGTGCAAAGATGACTATTCCTGCTACCGCTACTGTTCCTGCTAGGATGCTGGTGAGGGAATCAAACCGCAAATAATTCCTATTCATAGATGATGTTGAAGAGTAAGATTTTTTATACTCCGAATAGTATAGATTAAAATAAAATTTATGAAAACCAGAAACCCTGATGTTTTCAGATGCTTTCGATTTTGATGACATTTCGTACATTTCGTACATTTCCACCATTGCCGACATTACTATGCCATATTTTACTTGTAGATGTTCCAGGGTAAACGCATCTAAATTAAGTTGACATAAAATCATGTTTGTGAATCACTAAAATTGGGTGCATCTCACTTTTGCAAATACATCAAGCGGAAAGTTGACCATTGAGATAAGCACAGCGAAGAGAAAGGAATTAGAAAACACTCTCGATATTCCACTGCGCTCCCGATAGTTTCACCCTGACTCCAATTCCTTTAATCGTTGATTCCACTGTTCCAGAACCGATAGAACTTAAAGATGCTTCTTTATAGTATCGGTAGTTACAGCACTTTCGTGACTAAGAGGTACAGTAACAGCAGTGATCAAAAGAATTTTCGATTTGCTTACTTGAACATAATTTCACTCCCAATTCCAATAGTTTTTCTACTATCTGTACACTTCGAGGTACATATCTCCTGACTATTGTACCTAATCATTAAGCAAAGTGCTGTAAGGTTCAGTCAGCGCAAAATGTAATGGGCATTTGAATACAACATTGTCATTCGCGAAAACGCCACATAACAACCCGCATTGCACCATTTTCAAGAACAGGCTTTCCGGCCTGTTCCACAAAGAGTATATTTCTCGTGGGGTGGTCAGGAGAGCGCGCCCATAAAAGGCTTCTTGAGAATGGTGCAACATCTCAGGTTAAGCAAACTTAATCTTCAAATAATCATCCTCCATCTTCGCCCCCGAAGGTTGCAGCGCGGCTAAAGCTTGCGGCAAAACCATATTGCGGCGGTGATTCCCAATCCGAACATTCAATTCATCTCCCGTTTTCGTCAACTGAATTTGATCCTTAGCAATTCCCGGCAAATACAGTTCGAGAACATATTGATTGTTGTCCTGCACAATTCTAATCGTATTTTCTGTGTAATAAACCTTGCTTGGGTCTTCATCTGCATAAAGCGTTTCTTTCAAACGTTCCAAAGCCGGCAAACCGCACATTTCCTCGGAATAAAGCGGCACTTCTTTTACAGGAAGCGGCCGAAAATTTTCGTGAATTTCCTGCTTGTACTGCTGCTGGTTCTCTTTCCAGCGCTTGAAAAATGGATCGGTTACTTCTTCAGGAATAATCCGGTTGGCGACAATTAAATCTGTGGCAACATTGTACAAACTCAAATAGGCGTGAGCTCGCAAAGATTCTTTGATTACCATTTTTTCAGGATTAGTAATTAACCTGACCGAAGTTACAGTATTGTCAGTTAAAATCTTTTCCAAAGCTTCAATTTGTTCGTAAAATTCATAAGGTGCATCCATCACCTCTTTGTCGGGCAAAGAAAAGCCCGCAAGTGGTCTAAAAAACGGTTCAACTAAAGGTCTGAGGGCAACAGATATACCTTGCAAAGGCTTGTAAAATTTTCTCATGTACCAGCCGCCAACTTCCGGCAAACTTAGCAGTCGCAATGCTGTACCTGTGGGGGCGGAATCGATAATTAAAACATCATATATGCCCTCGTCGTAATGGCGTTTCATCCGCACCAAACCAAAGATTTCGTCCATTCCCGGCAAAATGGCTAATTCTTCAGCTTGCACGCCCTCAAGTCCCTGCGCTTTCAAAACTTGAGTAATGTAGCGTTTGACTGCTCCCCAATTGCCTTCTAATTCCCTGAGAGCGTCCAATTCTGCTCCCCACAAATTGGGTTTGACCAGTCGAGCATCGTGTCCGAGTTCCATGTCGAAGCTGTCGGCTAGGGAGTGGGCGGGATCTGTGCTCAGCACTAGGGTTTTGTATCCCAATTCGGCGCATCGCAAGCCCGTAGCAGCGGCTACGGAGGTTTTGCCGACGCCGCCTTTTCCGGTCATTAATATTAAGCGCATTGATTGTTTAGCTCGCCTGAAAATTCTTTACTTATATATTGTAACGGGATGTAACGGAGATTAATTTAGTGGGGTAATTAATTTGGTCGATCGCCCGCCGGACACAGCCAATTGTCAACACAGCACAAAATCGGTGCGATGTCAATAGCAATAAAAGTTAAATCGTGTCCGATGGATCGATCGCGAACTCATCGCATTTTTTGGTCATACCTTTCATCTAAAGCGTGCGATCCATTGGAATTACGATCGCCCTTTGAGACATCTTGCAGCGAATTTTTAAACCAGATGGACTGCTGGGGGAATGGCATAGAAATTTTTTCTTCATCAAATACCTGCTTCAATCGCCGGCGAAACTCGCGTCCGACTTCCCACTTTTTCAGGGGTTGAGTTTGAATCAAGAGGCGAATCGTAATGCTATTTTCACCAAACGCATCAACGCCAAGTACCTTGGGAGGTTCTAATATTAATTCTTGCCACTCAGAATCCAAACTCATTTGAGTCGCTGCTTTTTTAATTACGGCGATCGCACGGTCAATATCGGTATTATAAGCAACCTCAATACCTAAATTCACACGAGACCAACTGCTAGTATGGTTTTTCACCATCGTAATACTGCCATTTGGAATACTAATTAAATCGCCATCTTGGTTCCGTAATTGAGTTACCCGCAGGTTCATTGTTTCCACGGTTCCACTTTCATTGTTAGCAGTGATTATATCGCCAACCCCATACTGATCCTCCAAGAGAAAAAACAATCCGTTAATCATGTCTTTGACAAGACTTTGAGAGCCAAAGGAAATCGCCAACCCAAAAATACTCACACTTGCCAAAAGCGGCACAATATTAACACCCAAAATTGACAAAGCAGTCAATCCGCCAGCAGCAATACAACAGAAACCGCTAGCTCCCTTCATCACGCCAGAAAAAGTTTTTAGCCGCTGAATCCTTCGGACTGATACACTATCTTGAAGGAATTGTCCCTGACTGAGAGCTGCTACAAAATGGTCAATTACAACGAAGCTGATGCGAAGTATTAGGTAAGTTGCAGCCCCAATTAAGATTAAGTTGAGTAAGGTGACGCTCACACTTTTCAGCAATAGTGATTGCAGCCATCGAGTCTGCGGAAACAGGCTCAAACAAAATGAAATTCCGCCTCCCCACAGGCCAAGCTGGCCGAGTTGCAATAACCGCTGTCGCACTTCGTACCAAAATTTGAGCCGCTGCTTCCGAGCAATTTTTTGTTGCTGTTTGCAAGCAATCGCTGCAGCTTCATCCTGCTCCTGTTCAGACAAATCTTCTACTTGCTCTTGGGAAGCATTGAGTTGTTCGATCTGTGTTAAGACTGCTGCATAACGGGCTTTGATATAGCGCTGTCTGAGGCGCATTCCCAGACTGAGCAGGAGCATAAATAGGATGACTCCGCCCGCTCGCAATGCCTGCTTTGCTAAAAACTTTGGCTGATGCTCGCGTTGAGACGCAAGCAGGGCGTTTTTAATAATTTGAGTCAAGTTTTGAGCGTGAGTGGTTAGCTCAACTGCGTACAGGCGAGCATCGTCAGTGGTAACGGTCATCAAATAGTTTTTATTAACAGAAATAATTGGAAGTTGACTTGTTTGGTCTACGCTGTAATCGACTTCTAATTTTCCCGGTTCAAAGTTGGTATTTGCAATTCCTTGAAGCTGATTTGTAACGGTTTTTACTCTTTGCTGAATGGGTGAAAGAGAAATTGCTTCTTGCTGCTTGGTGTTGAGTGCAGGAGCTGTCAAAGCAAATATCGGACGACCATCTAAATAAACATCACCGACAACAAAGTTAGTACCATCGTTGGCGGAATAAATATTGAATAATCGCTGTGGTTCTGGAGATGAGGGTTGTCCGGCCACTGGCACTATCGACGCGCCCAAGAGGAAGATGAATGCACTAATTGCCAAGGCAATTTTGCGCCACAGGTAATTAGTTCGACGAGAATTAAGATTTATCCAGTTCAAGCAAGACATTTTTCTACACATTGCATATTTGTATCAAGGTCTCATATCAATTCCGTTAGCATCGGAATTATTCATTTCTCTCTGACCTCTCTGTGTTCTCTGTGTTCTCTGTGGTTAAATCATTCCGATGCAACCGGAAACGATATCACCTGGGTTTGATTGCTACAGAATGCAATTGATAACGCAATCTGCGCTGTCGCCATTAAGCCAAAAATGATGGCGCAACAGGGTGGCCTTTAGGTTCGATCGCTCAAAGCCAGAGGAATTGAGCAAATGATGGTGGTGAGGCCTGACTCGATCGACTAAAGTGTTGAGTTCGATCGCCAGTTTCGCCACCAAAGCTGCCATTATAACGCTGCACCCAAGACTGTTTGACTAGATGAGAAATTGAGGCGCTGTCATAGTAGTGGCTGGTAAATTCTGCGATCGCCCGATCGGCAATCATCTATCGCCTTTAATCGGGCAAATTAAAAAAGGTTTTACCTGGTGCATAGCAAGCAAAGGTAACGCAGCAAGCGACAGTTACTTTTGAGTAGCGACGGGAAATATCAGTTGTTTGAGAACATCAAAGCGCGAACAGTTCCAGTAATCAATGTGGGAAACGATTAAACCGTCGCTGTTGACCTTCAGTTCGCTTCTCCCGCTAATCGCCATTTTTGGTTTCCAAGGTAGCGGTGCGATCCAACTCAGAGTCCAGCGAGTTTCTATGGCATCTCCCGACTGAGAAATATCGTGCAAATCGAGTTGAATTTGTTGAAAAAAAGTTCCCATAAACCCGAGCATTTTTTGGTAGCGATCGACTCCTGTAAATCGATTTAGAGGGTCTTCAAAATAAACATCTTTAGCATAAATGCTGTAAGTCTGATTTTCAGGAAATCTACGGTAGTCCTCGGTGATAATTTGAATAATATTCATGATGATTAGGGATTTGCCTAAAATGATTATAATATAGTTTATACCTGCTATAGAAAAGGCGGATAATTTATGATCGACCTCTACACTTTTACCACGCCCAACGGACGCAAAGTCTCGATTCTGCTCGAAGAAATAGGTTTACCCTACAACACGCACGTCATCGACATCACAAAAAACGACCAATTTAGCCCAGAGTTCATCGCCATCAACCCCAACAGCAAAATTCCGGCAATAGTCGATCGCGATAACGGCATCACCGTCTTCGAGTCCGGCGCCATCCTGATCTATCTAGCAGAAAAAAGCGGCAAATTTCTCCCCACCGACAAAGAAAAATACTTTCAAGTTATCGAGTGGCTGATGTTTCAAATGGCCAGCGTCGGGCCAATGTTCGGTCAGCTAAACCACTTCAAACGCTATGCACCAGAACAAATTCCTTATGCAATTCAACGCTACGAAACAGAAACATTGCGACTCTACGGAGTATTAGACACTCAACTAGAAAAATCCGAATACATCTGCGGCGAATATTCAATTGCCGATATGGCTACTTATCCCTGGGTTGCTATTTACGAATTTCAAGGATTAACCCTCGACAACCACCCCCACCTCAAACGCTGGGTAGAAACCTTGCAGAAGCGGCCAGCAGTTGAGCGCGGCATGGCTGTGCCAGCGGTTTCAGTTGACAGTTGACAGTTGACAGTTGACAGTTGACAGTTGACAGCTACCTCTACCTGGAAGGAAGAGGATTGAAGCAATGAATAGTCTTCTTTTAATTTCTCCCTCAAAGGGTTCCGGCTTTAAACCAATTCCTTCTGGTAAAAATCTAAAAAATTAACCGCAGACAAACAAAGATATCACTAATTAGATCTCAGTTTGTCCGCGTTCACCTGCGGTTAAAAACTATTTAAAACCTAATCAGCGAAATGCTTAATAATCGCATCCGCAAACTCAGAACACTTCAGTTCCGGCACAGGTGGTTCTATCAACCTTGCCAAATCGTAGGTAACTTCACCGTTAGAAATGGCCGCGCCCAAACCTTTTTTAATTAAATCTGCGGCTTCCTGCCATCCCATATATTCTAACATCATTACCCCCGACAAAATCAGGGAACCGGGATTGACTTTATCCAAGCCGGCGTGTTTCGGTGCAGTGCCGTGAGTCGCCTCAAAAACTGCACATTCATCGCCAATATTCGCGCCGGGGCCCATTCCCAATCCGCCGACAATTGCAGCCGCCGCATCGGATAAGTAATCGCCGTTTAAATTCATGGTTGCCAAAATCGAATATTCGCCTGGCCTGGTTTGAATTTGCTGAAAAATACTATCAGCAATTCTGTCATTAACCATGATTTTTTCTTGCCACTTACCCTTACCGTGACTGTCCCAAATTGCAAACAGAACGTCGGCAACTTCTTGGCGGATTTTAGCTTGTTTTTCGGGAGTCAAGGCATCGTATCCCGGATCGATTTGGCGGGCATTGTCTTCTAAGCTAATCTCGGGATTGCGTTCTTTGTTGCCCAGAATCCAAGATTCTCTTTCTGTCACGCATTGGTTCCGAAATTCGGTGGTTGCTAGTTCGTAACCCCAATCTCGGAAAGCTCCTTCGGTGTATTTCATGATGTTGCCTTTGTGCACCAAGGTTACTTGTTGCTTGTCTTTTGGCAACCGCAAAGCGTGGGTCATAGCCCGCCGCACTAAACGCTGGGAACCGCTTTTGCTAATTGGTTTAATTCCGATTCCCGAATCGAGGCGAATTTGTTTTTTGCCGTGTTCTGGTGTTGCGGGAATTAATTCATTATTGAGGTATTCAATCAACTTTTTGCCGATTTCGCTGCCTTTTGCCCATTCAATTCCGAGGTAAATATCTTCTGTATTTTCCCGGTAAATAATTACATCTAGGAGTTCGGGAGTTTTGTGCAGCGATGGGGTTCCATCGTAATATTTGCAGGGGCGCACGCAGGCGTAGAGGTCAAAGATTTGCCGCAATGCTACGTTTAGCGATCGAATTCCGCCACCGATTGGGGTTGTCAGCGGGCCTTTGATGGCGACTCCGTATTCTTTGATGGCGTCTAGGGAATCTTGGGGCAAATATTGGTATGTACCGTAGACATCGCAGGCTTCGTCGCCTACATAAATCTTGAACCAGTTAATTTTTCGCTGGCCGCCGTAAGCCTGTTCTACTGCGGCATCCATGACTTTCTGGGATGCTGGCCACAAGTCCACGCCCGTACCGTCGCCGCGTATGAAGGGAATAATTGGGTCGTTGGGGACGATCGGCAAACCGTCTTTGAATGTAATTTTAGAACCAGTGGTCGGGGCTACAATCTTTTCGTACATATCTTAACAGTGCGGATACCAATGTTCCCTATTTTGCCACGATTATACCAGAAGGAAGAAGGAAGAAGGCCCTTCGGCTTCGCTCAGCGTGAAAAGAAGGAAGAAGGAAGAGGGAAGAAAAAAGCATAAGCGAGCGGCTGCCGGTGACTGTGCTAATCTGGCGATCGCAAATTTAAAACTAAATTTAAAACTAAATTTAAAAAAAGTAGCAAAGATAGCAGAAGTTTCTCTCAAGTATGCCCATCTATCTTTCAGCGCTACTGTTCGGGACATCGTTGAAGCAAGTCACAATGGTGATTTTTTTTTGACCACAGATGACAGCAGATTTACGCAGGTTAACGCAGATTATTTTGAGGATATTTGGGTTTATTTGCGATATTTTTCCTTCTGCATATTCTTCTTGATAACCCACAAAATAAATCCGATGACAACAATCACCACAACTATTTTGGAAACAGGAGCAAGATATTCATCTACACGTTCATAATTTTCCGCTAGTTTATATCCGGCCAAGGTTAGAAAACTTACCCATAGAATAGTCCCGCCTGTTGAGTATGCCAGAAAGGGAATTAAAGGCATATTGTTGATGCCTGCGGGCAGGGAAATCAGGGTGCGAACTCCCGGTACGAGGCGACACAAAAATACGGCTTTGTTGCCGTGTCTGGTAAACCATCTATTTGCTTTGTTAATATCGGCGCCGGATACTGCGATCCATTTGCCGTATTTGTCGGCTAAATCCCTCAAGCGTTCTTCGCTCAATAATTTACCTGCATAGTACCAGGGAAGCGCTCCTAAAACTGTGCCGATTGTCCCTGCTGCGATCGCCGGTGCCAACTGCATATCGCCCTTGGATGCGGTGAATCCTGCCAGGGGCATAATCAATTCTGAGGGGATGGGCGGGAACAGGTTTTCTAAGAACATCAACAGTCCAATGCCCAGATAGCCCATTGACTGCATTGTGTTAGTTATCCATTCAACCATTTTGCTTTAATAATTGGTAATAGGTACAGAAGAAGTCATTAGTCATTAGTCATTCGACTGCGAACCAGGGAGGCAGAGCCTCCGTCTATTCATTCCTAGGCAGAGCCTAGGAACGATAAATGATCAACGAGAAGCTATGATTAAGTTCCCGAAGTCCAGGAGTTGGTGTACTCAATTTGCTCGGCTGTCAAGGTATCAATGTGAATTCCCATTGCTTCCAATTTGAGACGCGCAATTTCCTTGTCAACATCCACAGGAATTGAATGAATTCCTGCTTCTAACTTGCCTTTATTTTTGACTAGATATTCAGTGGCTAAGGCTTGGTTAGCAAAGCTCATATCCATGACAGCGCTGGGGTGTCCTTCGGCTGCTGCCAAGTTGATCAAACGGCCTTCGCCCAAGACAATAACCGACTTGCCGTTATTGAGGCGGTATTCTTGGGTGAAAGAGCGAACTGTTTTCACGCCGGTGCTTTTTGCGCCGAGGGATTTGAGGTCGATTTCAATGTCAAAGTGACCGGAATTACAAACAATTGCGCCGTCTTTCATGGTGTCGAAATGTTCGGCACGGATGACGTGTTTGTTGCCGGTAACGGTGATGAAAATATCGCCGACTTTGGCTGCTTCGTCCATTGGCATGACGCGGAAACCGTCCATCACTGCTTCGATCGCCCGAATCGGATCGATTTCGGTGACAATTACGTTAGCGCCCATGCCGCGAGCCCGTTGTGCCGTGCCTTTGCCGCACCAACCGTAACCTGCAACCACAATATTTTTGCCGGCTAACAAAATGTTGGTAGCGCGGATAATGCCGTCTAGGGTAGATTGACCGGTGCCGTAGCGGTTGTCAAAAAAGTGCTTGGTGTCTGCGTCGTTGACGTTCATGGCGGGGAAAGTCAGCACGCCGTCTTTCAACATTGCCCGCAGGCGCACGATGCCGGTGGTAGTTTCTTCGGTGGTTCCGATCAAGTCGGCAATTTGGTTCGGGCGGTGCTGGATCAGGGCTGCTACTACGTCGCTGCCGTCGTCGATGATAATGTTGGGGCGGTGGTCGAGGGCTGTGTTAACGTGCCGTTCGTAGGTAGCCGCGTCTTCTCCTCTGAGGGCGAAGACGGAAATGCCGTAGTCTTCAACTAAGCAAGCGGCTACGTCATCTTGGGTGCTTAAGGGGTTGCTAGCGATGAGTACAGCGTCTGCGCCGCCCATTTTCAGGGCGATCGCCAAATGGGCTGTTTCTGTGGTTACGTGGCAGCAAGCTGAAATACGGATGCCTGCGAAGGGCTTTTCTTTAGCGAAGCGTTCTTGAATTTGGCGCAATACTGGCATTTCGCGGCCGGCCCACTCGATGCGTTGCTTTCCCAACGGGGCGAGGGACAAGTCTTTGACTTCGTGTTTAATCTTGACGGATGTAGCAACCATGTATGTTATTTTCCAGAAATCATCAAACTTTGTTAGTTTTAGCAGATTAAGTCATCGGCGGGCAAGTGCTGTGATTTTACTTGATCGGGGTCGGCGCTGCTAATCTTAAATTTTGATTGTGTTTTAATGATTAGCGAACGAGTCGATGGAGTCACACCCACAGTAAGAGTCAAACATTCCTGTCGGCCGATGGAGCTCAATCTTTTGTGTTAGCGTAGCGTTCTGTTCTGGAATTATTTGACACTCTCACTGGGTCTGGTGACAGTTTAAGCGCCTGCTTGATTGCGTTCCCGGCTTTGCGTCCGGCAGATATCATCAGTTGGTTAGGACTTTGTTCAGTAGGGATTAGTTTCGCATTCCAAGACATCTTCAAATACTTTTTAGCGGAAATATTTTTGCTGTTGCACGAACCGTTGCAATTTGGCGATCGGATAATTGTAGAAGGCTTTGAAGGTACTGTTGAAAAGATTTTGCTGCGTTCAACTCAAATTATTAGTGATCTGGGAGAGCCAGTTATCGTGCCGAAGGCGATCGTATTTACCAGAAAGAATTGGTTTAAAGCCCAAAGCCCGATCGGGAGAAATTAAAAGAAGACTATTCATTACTCCAATCC
>NZ_JAUBRI010000099.1:0-17137 GCF_036701795.1 Microcoleus sp. N9_A1 | reverse complement strand
CGGCCCATCCCACAAGAGTTATTTTTTCTTGTGGGATGGGCCGAAGAGCCCGTCCAATAAATTTATGAAAAGGACTTTTGCAAGAGGTCTATTGAACACTCCTGGACGCACGAGTGGTCTGAAACCGCGTTTGATGGACGATCGGACTTCGTTGTCGCCCACATATTCGCTAACGCGACTTAGAAAAAAATAACGTCAAAAATCGCTGCAAACATTGACAGGTAAAGGGTTTGAGTTTTAATTGGACTCAGACTTGCATTGACAAGGGTTTCAGCTCTGACGGGACATCCAACTCTTTCCCTTACCTAGACAGCTTTTCAGAGCCTTTAAGGGCTAGAAAATTTCTGAGCCCCATTAGAAAATAATATACATTAATTCAAATATAATAACCAAAACCCCTTATCCAACACGCAATTTCCATGTTAGAAGCATTGGTATTGGCAACAGTATTTTGCGGATTTTTTGGTATCATCTTTAAAAAGAACCTGATCATGAAAATCGTCTGTATGGATGTCATGAGTACAGGGGTTATAGCCTATTACGTGGTGGTGGCATCGCGAGAAGGCTTGCTGACACCAATTATTTCAAAGGGGAAAAATGTCGCTTACGCCGATCCGGTTCCCCAGGCGGTGATCTTAACGGCGATCGTGATCGGCTTTTCGATTCAGGCTTTAATGCTGGTCGGTGTGATGAAGCTGGCACGAGATAATCCGACATTGGAAAGTAACGAAATCGAGATGAATAACACCCCATGAATACCCTGACGATCGCCTGGATTGCATTCCCATTTTTTGTCGGGTTTACTATTTATTTAATTCCCAAGCTTGACAAGTATCTCGCAATATTAGGAGCGATTGTATCTGCTGCTTTTGCAGCCGAGCTTTTTACGATGCCGTCAGCGGTGACGCTGAAGTTACTGGATAATTTCAGCGTGACTTTGCTAGTCGATAGCTTGAGCGGCTACTTTATCTTAACCAATGCCTTAGTCACGGCGGCGGTTGTTATCTATTGTTGGCCCACAGATAAGTCGGCATTTTTCTATGCACAGATTCTGATGGTGCACGGCAGTCTGAATGCAGCCTTTGCCTCTACGGACTTTATCAGTTTATATGTGGCATTAGAGGTCAGCGGGATTGCGGCGTTTCTCTTGATTGCCTATCCTCGCACCGATCGAGCGATTTGGGTGGCTTTGCGCTATCTATTTATTAGCAACACGGCAATGCTGTTTTATCTAGTCGGTGCCGTGTTGGTTTATAAGGCAAGTTATTCGTTTAGTTTTGCCGGATTGGGTGCAGCGCCCCCAGAGGCGATCGCTCTGATTTTTATGGGACTATTGGTCAAAGGAGGCGTGTTTGTATCCGGGTTGTGGCTGCCCTTAACTCACTCGGAATCAGAAACTCCAGTGTCGGCTTTGCTGTCGGGAATTGTCGTTAAAGCTGGGGTATATCCCCTCGTGCGCTGTGCGCTGATGGTGGACGAGGTGGCACCCATCGTCCAGATTTTCGGAGTCGGGACGGCGCTGCTGGGCGTGTTCTGTGCGGTTTTAGAAAAAGATAGCAAACGGATGTTGGCTTTTCACACGGTTTCGCAGTTGGGCTTTATCCTCGCTGCACCGGAAGTTGGTGGGTTTTATGCGCTGGCACACGGTTTGGTGAAATCGTCGCTGTTTCTGATTGCAGGATCGTTACCGAGTCGTAATCTGAAAGAATTGAAACAGAAGCCGATCGATACCAAGATCTGGATTGCCTTAGTCATAGCTAGCTTATCAATCTCTGGCTTTCCCATGTTGGTTGGCTTTGGGGCAAAGACGTTAACGGTGAAGAATTTGGGTTCCTGGCAAGCGATCGCGATGAATCTCGCAGCAGTCGGAACAGCAATCTCTTTTGCTAAATTCATCTTTCTACCCCGTGGCGGACAAACAGCAGCCAAACCCGGTTTTTGGCCTGCGGTGTTGCTGTTGCTAGGTGGGCTGATTGCAGCCAATGCTTTTGATGTTCAGGCATATACGCTGGAAAATATGCTTAAGGCGATCGCCATCATCGGTGTTGGTTGGTTAGCCTATTTTCTAATTTTTCAACGCACGGCAATCAAACTGCCACGTATGCTTGAACAATTCGATCATTTGGTCGGTTTTATGAGCTTGATTTCGCTCCTACTATTCTGGATGGCATTCTCAACATGATTGGACAGCTAATATTAAGACTGACCATCTGGTTTCTACTCACTGCCGATTTTAGTTTGGCAAATATTGCGATCGGCTTCATCATTGCTTTCCTCTTGCCGCGCAGCTACGCACCCCCGGAACCTTTGAGGGAATGGTTGGGGGTGTTGGGTAAAATCTTCATGGCGATTCCGATAGCTTATATAGAAGCTTTTGAACTCATCCTCCGTCCCCATAGGCACGAAGATGTGATCATGGAAAAAGTGCCAAATCATCGATCGCCCTTGCTGATCTTCCTAGATGTCTTCCTGATCACTTTTACTCCTAAGACGATTGTTGTGAAATATCACGAAGAGGGTTTTTACGAAGTACACCGAGTGCGGCGGACTTCGAGTAATTAGCTGAAGTTTTTTAGGATTTTTTAACCGCAGAGAACGCAGAGAACGCAGAGGAAGAGCGGGGAGAAATCAGTAATTCCTATTTAGCTAAGTCAGCAAACAATCAGGAGGGTACAGCATTGAACAACTTGAACAACTTGATTCTAATTGCGATGATTCTGGCTCTGCTCATACCCATGTACGAGGTATGGAAAGATCATGATATCTGGCAAACAATGTTGGCCTTTGCCAGTATTTCGACGAAAACGGCAATTATCGCTCTCGTCATATCCGTCTGGCGCGATGATTGGATGATCGGTGTGGTGGCGGCGATTATCCTCAGTGTGGGTAATGCTGGATTGATGTTGTTGGCACAAATAATCAAACGTATCAGTGAAGCATGATCGTAATAGATGTATTGAGCTATACCTGCATCGGTATAGGGATTTTTTTCTGGTTTTGGGGTACTTCTTTCCTACTGGGCAAGCGATCGGTTTTGTATAAACTGCACAGTCTTTCGGTAGCAGATACGCTTGGGTCAATGTTGATCGTCGTCGGATTGCTGCTGAAAATACCCAGTAAATGGCCGCTGCTGATTCTGGCGATCATTTGCTTAGCAATCTGGAACACAATGCTGGGATATGTGTTGGCCTATTGTTCCAAAACAGGGACTGACTATGAACGATAATAGCTACATTTATGTCCTCGTCGCTCTGCTACCCTTAGCTGGTGGTATGGTGGTATTTCAGGTCAATCCATACCACGCATTGCTACTGCGGGGGGTATTGGGAGCGATCGCCGCCTTGGTGTATACAATTCTAGGGGCGGGGGATGTGGGCTTGACCGAAGCCTTGATGGGTACTCTACTCGCGATTACACTTTATGCAGTGACGGTGCGTTCATCCCTCGTGCTGCGTCTGGGTGTCATCGAAGACGGGATTGAGGACGATGCTATACCAAACGACAAAACCGCAGGTCATTTTAAGCAACTGATAGATGACATCCGCACAGTTTTTCAGAAACGCCATATGCGCCTGGAACTGGTTCCCTATGCGACTACACAGGCATTGCAGCGGGCGCTGATGGAAAAAGAAGTTCATGCAGCTTGTTCCCCACAAGACCAACTAGAACACAGCGGCGAAGCGCAACTTTATAACACCGCAATCAGAGTTCGGCGTGTCTACGACATCATGCAAACCGAACTTTCATCACCAGGGACAACCCTAACCTATGTAAATACACCAGACGCAGAGGACAAGCATTGATGAAGTGGGTTTACTTTTTATCAGGGATAGCGCTGTTTGTCAAAATGCTGCTAATCGCCAATCCAACAATGGACTTATCGCAGCAAAGTTCGATCGTCGAATTGGTTGTTCAAGATAGTGGAGTACCCAATGCGGTTTCCGGTATCATTTTGCGAAATAGGCTGTACGACACGATCTTTGAAGTCGTGGTATTTACGATCGCCATCTTGGGTGCAAGTTTTATGCTAGCAAATGAAAAGCCGTCCTGCGCCATATATCAGTTTACCGATCAACCATCGATTATTTTGGCGCGATTGGGAGCGACGATTGCTGCGTTGGTGGGTATCGAACTAGCAATTCGCGGGCATTTAAGTCCAGGGGGCGGTTTTGCGGCGGGTGTAGCGGGGGGAACTGCGATCGGCTTGGTGGCGATTACCTCATCACCGCAGTGGATGCAAGAAATATACAAGCGCTGGCACGCCGCGACTTTGGAGAAGGTTTCGGTACTTGTTTTCATTGTATTGTCCGTTATCACTCTGTCCGGATATGAGTTACCGCACGGAGAGTTAGGCACACTTTTCAGCGGTGGCATTCTCCCCTTGCTCAATATCCTGGTTGCAGTCAAAGTCGCATTAGGATCGTGGGCGGTGATGTTGGTGTTTATTCGCTATCGCGGATTGCTATGACAAATGTTCCGATCTCAAATCCATTGACATCGAAATTATTCATCTCTCTCATTCTCTGACTCAGTGTCCTCTGTGTTCTCTGCGGTTTAATCATTCAGCAACAACCGTAAACGATATTTTACGTTTATAAGGCTGACGCACGAGTAGTCAGAAACCGGGTTTTTTTGCTGAAAAGACGCGTTAAGCCCGCAGAAACGGTCAAAAACCCGGTTTCTTTGCTTTTGGTAAGTAATTCCGGCGCTGCTGAATCTGATCTTCATCGGGAATAAACTGCGGGTAAACTTTCCACCCATCTGTCACCTAAAAATGGCATTTCTATTTATTAACAATCCCCGATAGTGGTTCAAAGGTTTTTGCACGCTCGGTCGCCTAAAACCCATCCTAGAATACCTGGTTTAAAATGATTTACTGATGTCCATAACCAGGTGCAAGTTTTTTTTGAGCCCACAAATGTTTCTAATTCATCTAATTCTCCCACTTCGGGAGTTGTTTCTACGTCATAAAAATCTGGCAAAAGTTTTCCTACTTGTTTGACCCAATTAATGAGGGTCGTATGATGCACATTTTTGACTCTCTCAATTGCTCGAAAACCCATACCATTGACATACATTTTGAGACATTCACGTTTAACCTCTGAAGAGTAACCTTTATGAGGTTGATAGCAATCTATAAATTGTCTGCCACAACCGACACAAATATAATTCTGTTTACCAGAAAGAATTGGTTTAAAGCCTCTCCCTTTTAGGGAGAAATTAAAAGAAGACTATTCATTACTTCAATCCTCTTCCTTCCAGGTAGAGGTCAACTGGTCAACTGTCAACTGTCAACTGTCAACTTTTTTCTGACCATTTTTCAGATGTTGCGGCATTTAAATTGTCTGTTAAAAAAAAATCAAACAATTAGTGGGCTGGGCGTCCTGCCAGCCTCGAATATGCAATTTAAATGCGCGACAGCTTAAATGAAATTTTAATAAAATTGAAAAAAGTCAAAAGTAAGAAAGCTTTCAGTAAAAACAAGTTTTTTACTTTTGGCTTTTGGCTTTTGACTTTTGACTTTTAGCACCTCGAGTATTCAACTCAAAACTCAAAACTCTTAAGGCGCTGCCGCCGCCCTGCGGTTGGCAACAATCAGATTAGCCTGATACTCTGACGCTTTTTGCTGAGCCTTTTGATAGTTGGGGCTGGTTGACGGCACGGCTCTCATGAGCTTAACCGCTTGCTGCCACTCGCTTGCTACTGCGATCCACTCATTTTGAGACTGAGCCTTCTGGGCCGAAATTGCTGCCTTCTGAGCTGTGTTAACGGCTTCTCTCCAAGAGTCAGGCTTAGGCGCGGCGGCTTTTGGTGCAGGAGAAGCTGGAGCTGGGCTTGCTGGTGCAGCAGCAGTGGGAGCGGGTTTTGGTGCAGGGGAGGCTGCCTGTGGGGTGCCCGAAGATGCGGCTGGAGAGGATGCAGCGGCTTTAGAAGGGGGAGATGAGGGTTGGGGGGAGGGGGAAGCAGCTTCGGGGGCGATGGGTTCTGGGTTCGAGTCGCCGAAGGGGAAAGTGTTAGTAAAGAAAAGCCCTGCTGCGATCGCCGCCAGAGGTACTAAGATACCCACAGGTATTACCCATTTGGGAAATTGTTTTTTCGGAGGTGGGGCTTGATCTTCGTCTTCGTCTTCGTCTTCCTCGTCGTCATCTCGATCGAATTCTCCCTCTTGATAATAGTCTTCGCCTTCTGGCTCGACATCATCTATACCTACAGAGTCGTCAGGCATTCCACTTTCTGATCCGTAAAGCATTGGCTCCGCAGGCATCAGATCAATTTCATCTTCCCACGCAGGCGAGCCGTCACCTGTTCGACGCCCGTAAACCTTTACAGTGTGAATTGATTCGAGTCCCAGCTTCGTCATGCCGGTGCGGATGAAATCGACCAATACCATTTGATCCGGTACTTTGTCTGCCTCCAGAATTATGTGGAGGCAGCCGTTGTCCCGCGTCACATCGGCGTTGATGCCTTTGGGTTTGAGTGTACGGTTGATGCTAGATGCGATCGCTTTTGGATCGCCCTGCTTGAGCAGTTCCCGCGGGTTCTGTTGTGTCATGGGTAGCGCTCTTTTTTTGGGGGGGGTGGAGAGCCGGCAAATAATATTAACCGATCGGCATTCGGCGGACAATATTTATTTACCACATTAACTTCTACTTTGGCATTCTGAGAGTATTTCTAGTATCTATTGACCTTTTGGCCCGCGAGCCGACATCAAGCACATAGGCGCTATCGAAATTTGTTGTAAAAATTTACAGTAAGATGCCGCTCCTGTGCCTTGTCGCGCATCAGCGAAACAAGCTAGAAAGTTCTATAACTTTGGTTTGCAGGGTTGAGATTTCTTCTCGCCCCCGTTTTAAAGAAGCCTCTAAGTCTAGCAGCAAGGGCAAACTTTTTTGCAGTTTTTCTAAGCTGGCGTTCTTGACTTCTTGGCGAAAATAGTAGACTCGTTTCGGATTGCCGAGATCTAGAGCTTGAGCAATTTTATCATCGCGATCGCCCGCTTGGATCATCGCCTTTACCCACAGCCAAATCCGAAACTTACCAGTCAAGCCCGCCACAATCCTCAAACCAGGCTCGCTGCGGCCAGTTAAGCCTGCCAATAAATCCAAAGCGGCGGAGGTATTGCCCTCGCGAATCGCATCGGCTAGCTGGAAGGTATTCTGGGCGTGGCAGTGTACCAGTGCGGCGACTTCCTCCGGGTTGAGAGGTTGGCTGCGGTTGCCGGCAAACAACAGCAATTTTTCGAGTTCGCTGTATAGCTGACGGGTATCGCTGCCGATGGATGTGGCCAAAAGTTCGATCGCTGTGGCTGTCAATTTTACATTCATTTCGCCAGCGACTTGGCGCACCCGCTGGGCTAATTCTTTGTCATTCCAAGGCGGAATGGGTGAAAATTCCCGCACTTCGGCGTCGGACTTGACGAGTAACTTGGTAGATTTGAGCCGGCTGTCGGGTTTTTTGACTGCTGTCAGCAGCAGCACGGTGGTAGGGGGAATCACTGGCAGTGTTCGTTCCAATTGGGCCAACAGTTCTGGAGAACACTGCTGCGTTAAAGTCGTATTTGCCAGCCAGACAAAACGGCTGCCGGTACCGAAGGGGGGCGTTAAGGCTCGATCGAGCCCTTCTACCACAGCATCGGCTCGATCGGCAATAATCTTGTCATAGTTAAAACTAGCCCAGTTGGGGTCGAGGACTGTTTGGCGCAAACTTGTCACAGCCTGCGCCATCGCAAAGTCGTCTTCCCCCCAAAACAGGTAAATTTGCATGAAAAACGCTCAGTAGCCCAAAAAATCAGAGTTGCACGCGAGCCTTGTCCAACATATCCTGAATTGGGCTGTTGGAAGCCCGCGCCATAATATAAAATTTGGTGTGGGAGTATGTCACCGCGAGGAAATCAAGATTGGATGATACTTATCAAGCTTACGTAAATCGGGTGGCGCGAATGACGCTGCTGGACTCCTACAAGTCCCAGGTGGAACACATTCAGGAATCTCCAAAATTTAAGCCGGACGAAGCTGGTCACAGAGATCCTGTACCTTTTCCGGGTTATTCGGTGATTACGCCGCCTGCTGGGGAAGATGCAGAAAATGCTGCACTTTATAGTAATTTGCACTCGATCCAACAACGGCTATTGCAGGAAATAGCGGATGGTGCGATCGTGGCACTGCCTCCTGATAGCTTCCATTTAACCGTAGCCGATTTGATTTGGAGCAGCGCTTTTCGAGATGCCTCTGATAATAATCCCGAATTTGAGGAGCAACTGCGCTCGCGCATGGCCGATGGTTTTGCCGCCTGCAAACCCTTGGCTGGCGGCGCTCCCATTCGCTGGATAGTGCTGGGGTTGATGGTGATGACTAGAGCTGTGGGTGTTTGTTTGGCACCGACGGACGAAAACTCTTACAAGCAAATTCTGGAGTTTCGCCGATCGATCTATCAAAATCCCGATTTAATGGCTTTGGGAATTGAACAGCAATATCATTTTACGGCCCACATTACTCTGGCTTATTTTGGGGACATCGGGCCGAACCTAGACCGCGATCGCTTGTGCGCTTTGCTGTCAGAGTTAAACGAGCAATGGCTGGACACGCCGCAAGAACTGTCCTTAAACCGAGTGGAACTGCGGAAGTTTGACGACATGGCGACCTACCTCCGGCAACCGGACTGGCCTGTTTTTGAGTTTTAACGAAGGAAGTTCGGCAACGGATTATGTAACGGATGTAACGGATGTAACGGATGTAACGGATGTATTAGCAACGGATTTTGTAACGGATTATGTAACGGATGTAACGGATTTCAGGAAGACGGAAGACGGAAGACGGAAGACGGAAGACGGAAGACGGAAGACGGAAGAAGCAAGAGAGCATATTTTCCCACTCTCCCACTCTCCCACTCTTCCACTCTCCCACTCTCCCACTCTTCCCTCTCCCACTCTTCCCCTTTCCTCTGTTTCAAGAGTCAGGATATTGCCGATTAAATGCTTTCATTATTCTGGCTTGGTAACAAAGTCAAGGAAAAAATTTATGAAAAACCAGGAAAAATCAGTAATTCTGGTTTTTTACTTTTTGCTTAAAAAGTGACAGTACACGTTGTTGGTATAGGTTTAGATGGAGCTGCTGGGCTGAGCGAATCGGCGCGGCAGGTTGTAGAAATGGCTGCTCTGCTAATAGGGAACGAGCGCCATTTGAGCTATTTTCCCCAGCACGACGGAGAGCGCTGGGCGTTGGAAGATTTGACCGAAGCAATTCTGGAAATTCGGCGCTGGTGGGCGACTGAACCGGAATTAGAACCCTCTGCGGGGACGGTGGAACCCCGTGCTCAACCGATCGTAATTTTAGTGGCCGGCGACCCGCTGTTTTACGGCTGGGGAAAGTTGTTAATTGCCCAATTGCCGGCAGAAAAATTGACTTTTCACCCCCACGTCAGTTCTGTGCAGTTGGCTTTTAATCGCTTGCAAATCCCTTGGCAAGACGCTCATTTTGTTGGCTCTCAAGGACGTTATTTTGAGGAACTGACGGCAAAACTCAAACTCGGTGTCGAGAAAATTGCGGTGCTCGCAGACGAAACTCATACTCCGGCGGCCCTGGCAAATTTGGTGAAAGCTCTAAATTTGCCTACACGCTACGAGTTTTGGGTTTGCGAAAATTTGGGTTCTGCTGACGAGCGCGTAAACCTGCGTTCTCTGTCAGCTTTGCTGGGAGAGTCTTTTGCACCGCTGAGCGTGGTTGTGATGCTGCGGGAACCCTCGCCGAGGGCAGAACCTTTGGATTTGGAAAAGTTGCCTTTGTTGGGAATACCGGATGCAGCTTTTATCGGTTGTGGCGACAAGCCGGGTTTGACGGTTGAACGGGAAGTGCGGGTGTTGGTGCTGGCACAATTGGCTTTGCAACCGGGACAAGTTGTCTGGGATGTGGGTGCTGGTAATGGTTCTGTGTCGATCGAGATTGCTCGTTTATTCCCGCAGTCTGAAGTATATGCGATCGAACAAACAATTTCTGGTACTTGTGCGATCGAACTCAACTGCGCCCGTTTTGGGCTGCAAAATGTGTTCTCGATTCACGGAACCGCCCCGGAAATCTTGCACCGCTTGCGTCCGCCCCACCGGATTTTTATCGGCGGTAGTGGCGGAGGGTTGACTAAAATTTTGGGCGTTTGCGCGCTGCGGCTGCTCCCTGGAGGCTCGATAGTCCTAGCTTTGGATGCTTTTGAGGATATTGCTACTGTTTTGAGCTGGATGGGCGATCGGGTGCGCCGGGAACCGCATTGGAGTTACCGAATCGTGCAAGTGCAGTTATCGCGTTCTGTGGCTGGGGGGAATTCAACTCGTTTTGATGCGTTGCAGCCGGTTTCGATTGTGACGATTGATCGACACTTGAATTAATGTCTGATTTTTAACCGCAGATTAATGGCTGTGTTATCTATGTTTTGGTTGTAGTTTTTGTTCCCGCTTTATTGAATCTAATCTTTTTTTTACCGCAGAGGGCGCAGAGGGCGCAGAGGAAGAGAGGAAGAGAGGAGGTAATTTTAAATTGGTTTGGGGTATTAGGTTTTAATTTTTGATTAACAAAAGTACGGCTGCTGTTGCTAGCAGTAGCAGAATTCCGGCTGCACCGGCTAGGGGTTTTGCTGCTATTCCTGTAATCCATTCCGGTGCGCGGCCTGTCGGATTAATTGCGCCTTCTGTATCTACGGTAGTTATACCCCAAATCCAAGCTGCGTGAATGCCGATCGCCAATCCTAAACTGCCATTGTCGGCGATGCGGGCTAAGGTTAAAACCATGCCCATCAGCCACAATCCGGGCAGTTGCGGTAGAGTTTCTTTGGCTGCCCAAATTAGGTGGGCGATCGCAAAAATGAAACTGGCGATCGCACCTGCGATTATTATTGAGTAATCTTGCTGGAGTATTGTTTGCAAACAGCCGCGAAATATCAACTCTTCTGTGGCGCTAATCCACAGTCCTAATAACAGAGTCAGCAGACTAGCAGGGTTAAAAATTAAGGCCCAAAAATTATTATTTTTTTCGCCTGTTTCGGTGGAAATTTCCCCCATTTGTAGCTCGATCCAGCCTGCGGTTAATTGCAGGCTGAATAAAATTACTAAGCTGATTATTCCTAATCCCAATCCCCGCAGTAATGACATCAAAACTGCGGGTTGCCAATCCCAACCCCAGTTAGTAAAAGACGTGTTTTCGATCCAACTTGTCGCCCATAAAATGAAGGGGACAATCACGTAGAGGGAAGCTAGTAAAGGTAGTTTTTTGTTTCCCAGGGGTTGGGGTGGATGCCATTTGAGGGCGATCGCCAGCACAATCGCTGCCGGAAGCCACACAACAATCCAAGTTGAGAAAAACAAGATTATTTTGACAATTGCTGGTATTGACGGCGACAGCAGTCGCAGGTTAGTTATACTATGCCACATTTAATGGGTTGCAACCATAACACTGTTAACTGTTAACTGTTGACTGTTGACTGTTGACTGATGTCTAATAGACATAGGAGTGAAAAGCCAGTCTTGAACAGGCATCCTGCCTGTTCCACAAGAATTATTGGAGATGACTAAGGACTAATAACTAATAACTAATAACTAATGACTAATGACTAATGACTAATGACTAATGACTAATGACTAATGACTAATGACTACCGATCGAGCTTGCGCTGAATTTGCCTCAGAGACTGGTACATTTCGGGCAAGCGGTTGTAGATTGCTGTGGCTTTGAGAAATAGTTTGTGGGGAATTGCTGGAACACCTGTCACGATCGCCCCTGCTGCAACATCACTGTGAATTCCGGCTTTAGCAGTAGCGATCGCCCCATCTCCGATTTTGGCTTGATTAGCAATTCCTACTTGACCTGCCAAAATTACATTGTTGCCAATTTTTACCCCGCCGGCCATGCCAACGTGAGCGGCAAAGGCGCAATTTTTCCCGACTTGACAGCCGTGACCTACGTGTACTAAATTGTCGATTTTTGTATTCTGGCCGATGCGGGTTTCTCCGACAGCGGGCCTATCGATCGTGCTGTTGCAGCCAACCTCAACGCCCTCTTCTAATACCGTGCAGCCAGACTGCTCCATTTTCACCCACCCGGAGGCTGTCGGCACGAACCCAAAACCTTCGCTCCCGATCGCCGCACCGCTGTGAATCACGCAATTTGCCCCGATGCGAGTACGTTCGTGGATGACACAGTTAGCGTGTAAAACAGTGCCTTCGCCAATTACCGAATCTGGGTAAATTACGACATTTGGATGAATGCAAACGTTGCTGCCAATTTTGACTTTTGCTTGAATAACGACGTGGGGGCCGATATAGACATTTTCACCAATTTCTGCGGAGGGGTGAACGACGGCTGAGGGATGAATTTCGGATGCTGGGCGAAACGGTTGATAGAAAAGGGCGATCGTTTCAGCAAACAGCAATCGCGGATCTGCTGCGGCAATCCAAGCAATGTTGCGATCGGTACATTGAGCTTGCAGCCTTTCGTCTAAGGGTAAAATTAAGGCCGAAGCGTTTGTAGTGGCTGTATGAGCGGCAAATTTAGCTCCTTCTATGTAACTGATTGTACCCGATGCGGCTTCATCGACTGGGGCGGGGCCTGTAATTTCTCGATCGGTAGCAACCGACGCTGTGAGGGTGCGACTGGTGGCTAAGTTAAGTTTTTGTACTATTTCGCTAAACTTCATCTATAAAAATTTTTTGTTAACACAGATGGATCATAGTTAAAATTACCAGTTTTGGAGCACGATCTGAGCAGTTGCCATTTAAAAAACAAAAACCCCGATTTCTTGAAGAAGTCGGGGTTGTAGCGATCGATTATTTTTGGCAATTATTAGACCTCTTGCAAAAATAATTAGCACGGGCTCTTCGGCCCATCCCACAAGAGTTATTTTTTCTTGTGGGATGGGCCGAAGAGCCCGTCCCATCAATTGAGGAAAAGGATTTTGCAAAAGGTCTATTGTACAGAAACTGCATCTACGTCAACGGTGCTGCCTTTGGCTTCAGAAGGGCTGCCGGTGGCTTCGGATGCTGAGGCTGTCTCTGTTTGGCGGGATTTAAAGTAGTCGATCGCCATTTGGGACACTTCGGAAATCAGCAAGACTGCGATCGCCACATCGTCAATTTGTCCGACGACGGGGAGAAAATCGGGCGCAATGTCGATCGGGCTTACCAGATATGCCAGGGTTCCCAGAATAATCCACCAGCGGTACTTGGGGTTGCGGAGCGTGTCGCGATACCAGTTGTAAACAGATTGTATAGAAAAGTTCATGTGGTTGTCCTCTCGTTATATTTTCAATCTTGACAAATTATCGCTCGAAACGCTTGTGGAGATATCCCCCCTAAGATTGGGAAGAGACTTCTACCTGGGAGTATGAGGAATTGGGGAGGGAGAATTTGTCAATCTGTGTCCCAAAGGCGGGGACTCTTGACAACGCCCCTACAGAAACCTGACAGATGAAAGGCGATGGGATTAATCTGTGTTTATCTCCTGTTTAAAACCATATTCATCTATTACTTGTATATCGTGATTAAAGCAAGTTACTTAGATTGGGATTTTTCAACCGCATATGTCAGCAGATAAACACAGATGAACGCTGATGGGATTTATCTGTGTTTATCTGCTGTTTAAAAAAATCTTCATATCTTTCAATCACGAATCTTGAAACACCCATTTTTGGTCGCCGATCGCAATTTCGCAACCATTTGGCAGCCAAAAAGGCTCGTTAGCAGCCAGCCTCTGCCCACCCACAAAAGTGCCGTTGGAACTGCCGCTATCAACAAGCTGATATCGCTGTTTGCCAATTTCGTCAGTGGCGCGGCGGATTTGAGCGTGGTAGCGCGAACTTTGCGGGTCTTGTAATACTAAAGTGTTGGTTGGTTCGCGTCCAATTGTAAAGGGATTGGCTGTTAGGGCGATCGCCTCTCCAGAAAGTTTGTAGATTAAATATGCGGTTGTTTGGCGATCGCTGCTTGCGAGTACCGTCGGTGCAAGTGAAGGTGAATTCCTCGCAGGTGGGAGACTGTTTTGAGCGAGTTGTTCTGTCAGTTGTTGCAAATCGCGATCGAACGCTGCTGCTGTGTCAGAAGCGGGAAGACTCGCAGGAGAATTACCTGAAATTAAGTTTAACTGCTGTACGGGAGATTGAGGAATAATCGGGCGGCCGGCTTCGGCAATTCTCATTTGCAGCGCGGCGGCATTTTCTGCTTCTTGTCGGGCACTCATTCCCTCAACTTGGCGAATAACTCCGTTAGTTTCGGGAAAGCTGACATCGCCAATTCGCACGTCTTCTAAGTTAAAACCTAGAGTATAAAAATCTTGGACGCGATCGAGCAAATTTTGGCGCAGCAACAGCCGTCCTTGACTGATAAGCTGTTGCAGGGGAATTTGCCCGATCGCTAATCCCAGACAATCCTTAACTGCACTTGCTAAAACAGCTAGAGGATCGGACAATTCCAAAGCTACTCGTTTCGGATCTATAACTTGATAAATAACCGTCAGAGTCGCATCAATTAAAAATCTGTCCTTAGACAAGAAATCTCCGTGGGATTGCACGTCCAAATTGCGGAGTTTGGTGTCTACGAGGACAATTTGACACTGTTCCAGCAGGGGAAGGGCGAAGCTGAAATGCCGCCCAGATTTCAGGGTACGTACGGCGCGGCCGTTTTTGACCAACAGCCCCGTGTAACCCGCCCCGATAAAGTCCATACTAAACCCGGCCCAGCGTTCTGGGGTGACGGTTTGAATTAGGGGAGAGGCGTTGTTCATGGGATGCAGTTGAGGGAGGTTTGATTCTACTTTTAGGGTAACAAATTGCTGGGGGGCGATCGGGCGATCGGTGTGCCGGTTCCGCAACTTCTATACTTTACGCCTCCACGAGTCCCGATTCAGCACGTACTGGATCTAGTTTGGATCTAGAATTTATTTGCTATACTTTATGAAATTATTGATCAAAATTTGATTTTTATAGCAACTATAATTTATTTGCTACACTTAAGAAATCATCCTAGTTTGTAAGCGAGATGAACACCATCACGATCGCCATTTCAGATGAGCGCCTGCTGAAACTACAAAAAGTCGCTGTCGATCTGAATGTATCAATAGAAGAGTTAGTCTTAATGGGTTTGGAAAACGTGCTTGCAAAACGAGAAGTTTCCTCTCCACATACTGCCACAGATATCCCAAAGAAAAATGCTGAATTAGACTCAGTGGTAGTTAACAAATTTTATCACCTTGCCGAGCAGTGGCAAAGAGAAGTTGCTGGAATGTCTTCGACAAACCGAATGTCTCAGCATCCTGCATATCAGGAAATTATTAATATGGGAAATCCAATTGTACCACTACTGCTATCAGAACTGAAAAAAAATCCCCTTTACTGGTTCGCAGCATTGAGTGCAATTACAGGTACAAATCCCATCAAAGCAGAACAAAAAGGAAGAGTCAAACAAATGGCATCAGCTTGGATAGAGTGGGGTAAAAATCAAGGCTATGCGATTGAATAGAATGTATAGAAGACCTGAACTTGAAATTAAATGGCAGAATTTGTCTCACACTGATTATCAAGTTACCAGTCTAAAGTCAGAGGAATATAATTGCTTTGCTTGGGCTGCTGGCGAAGATGATCGATGGTGGCAACCAATACCGGGAGAGCAATTTTATTGGCCAGATGGCGTGCCGCAAGAGGAGACGCTAGAAGCATATATTCTGGCCTATAAAACGCTGGGATATGAAATTTGTAATGGCGACACATTAGAACCTGGATATGAAAAAATAGCACTATATATTGACTCTACCGATATCCCAACTCATGCAGCAAGACAATTACCTAATGGTAAGTGGACAAGTAAACTGGGCTGGTTGGAAGATATTGAGCACGAACTCGATGGATTGGTTGGCGACAGGTACGGAGTTGTCAGTCAAATTCTCAAACGTGCGGTAAATTCTAATAAAGATTGAATAGGCGAAGACTAATCGGCGTTGGATGGATCTGAACGGGCGATTCCTGGATGGATAGCTGCACCGCGCGTACTTTTGGCGATCGCTCTTAATCCTTCTGAATCTTTTACCAGAAAGAATTGGTTTAAAGCCCAAAGCCCGATCGGGAGAAATTAAAAGAAGACTATTCATTACTCCCATCCTCTTCCTTCCAGGTAAAGGTCGCTGTCAACTGTCAACTGTCAACTGTCAACTGTCAACTGTCAACTGTCAACTGTCAACTGTCAACTGAACGAGTGTTAGCCTAAGTTATAATAAAGAGCGCTGTGTCGTGTTAATCTTTTATGACCACACAATCTGTTTCGCGTTATGTCGCACGTCACCCTGAAATCTTGCAAGGCGAACCAATTATCGCAGGAACCAGAACTTCCGTTCGTGCGATCGTGGAATTGTGGCGTTTAGGTATCACTCCTGAAGAAATCCCGACGCACTTGCCTCACCTGAAATTAGCTCAAGTTTTTGACGCACTGAGCTTTTATTTGGATAATCAGGAAGAAATAAATACTTATATTGAGCGCAATCGAATTCCTGAAGAATTGATTCATCCTGCTGTTAAAGCTGCAATGGAAAAACTGTGAAACTGTTTGCAACTATCCACACAGATGAAGATGTTTCTAAGCTTGTAGCCACTTTGTTAAAGGCTAGAGGTTTTGATGTGACGACCACGAGCGAACAGGCAATGCTGAGTCAATCGGATAGTCAACAATTAGCTTATACTGCATCTGTTGAACGATGTTTGCTCACCCATAATCGCGTAGACTTTGAGCGACTGCATCTAGAGTATATGACAGAAGGACGGCAACATTCTGGCATTATTGTAGCTCCTCAAAAGAACGCCTATGAGATTGCCCAACGGGTTGCTATTCTGTTAAATACGCTAACGGCTGATGAAATCGCCAATCAGCTTTTATATGTGTAAAGCGATCTTAGCAACTTCGAGCCAACCGACCATAGCATCTTTTAAATTAATTACCACTTCTTCTATCGTGTCTCCTTCAGTAATGCAGCCTGGAAGTGCGGGAACTTCGGCCCAATAGCCACCTGCTGCTGCTGGATGGATGATTGCTCTAATTTTCATGGCTCTTCCGTACTTATTGTGCTAATTTTTTAGGAAAATGCCAAAAAAGTAATGCCCGTATTTCAAAATTTCTCAA
>NZ_JAUBRI010000098.1:0-17413 GCF_036701795.1 Microcoleus sp. N9_A1 | reverse complement strand
TTTATACGCCCTTTATTTCACATTTGGGTACACAATGCAAGGGCTAATTGAGAATGGTGCAAGATCTCAGTTTTAACGGGTTCGCGATCGGGCTTAACGTGCCACGCACCCGCTAGCCGAAAAACACGACTGGGATTTTTATTGCTCTCGTCTGCTTCCATGACTTGAATCAGAAGCACTTGCAGTTCCCGCCATTGTTCCGGTGCGATCGGCTCCTCAAACAGCCAATACGGTTGCATCGACTTGTCACCGCTAAATATGGTGAAGGTCGGTTCAACAAAACCTACTTCGCTCCATTTTTCAAATTGTTCGGCTAGCGGGATATCATCCCATTCACAGAAAATGGCACAACATTGTGTGATGTCAGCATCGGTGTGTCCTCCGCCCGCACCATTAACCACGATGTACACCCCGCGCCCGTCTGTCTGATGATTTTCTATTGTTTCCCAGTCCACACCATTTTCTTTGCGACCTTTGTCCTTTTTTTTACGATCGTCCGAGCTGTGATAGAAAAATCTAAAGAAAGCTTCACCTGGTTGATATCCCAAGTAGTTCAGGTGTTTTTGTGCCAATTCACGATCGATTTCAATTCTCATGATTTTGTTCTCCTGATTTTTCCCTTGATTTGATGAGGGATGCTAATTTGAACCGAAGTCCTTTGATTTCTGAATTAAGTTGATCGCGTTTTTCTTCCAAATCTGATATTTTTCCTTCGAGAGGAGTGATTTTATCGGCATCTTTGCTCTGTACTTGCATCACGGATAAAATGCTGCATTCGTTACAGAATCCGTTTGCTAGCTGTCCAAAGCGACGTTTGCCGTTTTTGTGATAATTCGATCGGCACCACCCGTTATTGGTCATAAAACTCCGTACTTGATTTTCAGGAGACAGTTTTTCGTGGTTGCAGCTTGTCACAGGCGACAATCCGCTTGCATAACCAAGCTTTTCTATGCAGGAAAACTGTACCTGCACAGAAAAATTGGCGTTTTTAGGTGGTTTTTGCGTTCAGGATTCGTATCTGCATGAATTTGCTGAGAAGGCTGCGAAAATAGTAGTAGCGACAGGGCTGAGGTGTCATTCAGTCCTATCGCTGGTTGTTTTTTATGACTTAAGACAGCCATTACTCTGTCTTGAATCATTTACTAGGAAGCGAACACCGATGTGCGCTATAGTCAGTATAGAACACCGGTGTGCGTTATTTACGCACATGAAAAAAAAAATAGATGAGCATAGCTTTATGAACCTGTATCAGAGAGCTGGTTTCAGCCAAAAAGAGTTTGCTGAAATTCTGACTAGACGGTTTGCGGAAATCGGAAGCGACCGCAAGATTACTCCCAAAAGCATTAGGGAATGGAATAACGGAAAATTTGAGCCTAAACTGACGCCTAGAGAGACTTTGGAGATGTGTCTCGTTCTCCAATGCAATCTGTATGACTTAGTTTTGGCAACGAGTAAAAAAAATATTCAGCCCATTGACAGGAAGGCGCAAGTTATTTAGCATGAGGTAAGCGAACGTCTATGTTCTGTTGAAATTCTCAGGCATTAAAAAATGACCAAACGCAACATTGCTTCATAAGGAAGTGCGGAGTCTTTTTGTCAAATTTTGCAGGAGATGGTTGCTGATTTAAGAACAGAACGTCCAAAATTACCGAGTTAAAAAAACCATGCCAAAATTACCGACAACGTTTACAAGCCTTGATTTAACTGGATTTGAGTTCGATCGCGCTCAACAATACACAGGAATCAACCGAGAAATGGTGGATTTTGCGTGCGCTGTACTTCAGAAAAACCGTGTAGGGGTCGCAGTCCGCAGTGTCAGCGCCGCCCTCAAAGAAATCTATGGAATCGGGGGTAGCACTGATATAGTGTGCAAACTCGTCCGTGAATGGCGGGAAGATAATCTGTCGATGCTCAAGCAAGGAAAATCTGAAAAAGATTTAGTAATGGCATTGCTGGAAATCGTAGACGATGGATTGCTTGATGAATCAGAAGTGCCTGAAGAATTCCTGGCAGTCATGAAGCAAATGGCGTTTGCCATCTATCGCCTCGCTTACCAAAAGGCGGATACCAGTATCAGTGGCGATCGAATGAAATCGCTGGCTGCGGAGAATGACATTCTTCGGCAACAACTCCAAGGATTTCCGAAAATGGAAATGGAGCTGAATTTTTACAAATCTGAGTACGAACGTCAGAAACTCGAACTCAAAGAAGCGTACATGAATCTGAACAAGCAACAATTGGCAGATTCTGAAGAATTTCGTCATCGGTTGGACTCGCTACAAGCCGATCGCAACGAACTACAAGCAAAACTTACACTTGCCGAACAACGGTTGGTTGAAGTTGCTGAATTTGAAACGGCAGCCCGCGATCGAATCTCTGAAATTTCACAACTTACAGGAAAAATCGAAGCGCGGGAACGTGAAGTTTCTAGCCTTCATGCTCAAATTCAAACTCTCCAAGCACAAGTTGGTGAGAAAGAAGTTCTTGAATCTCAACTAGAACAAGTGAGATCGCAACTTAAAGAAGCTTCCACGACAATCACTAATCTGCAAAGTCAACAGAAAATCAGTGGGGCTTTAGAAGTCGATCGAGAATTTGATGATTCAGATCAAGTTACCGATGCTCAGCTTATGGTTGAAAATGAAACACTCCAGGCTGATTTGTCTGATGCCCTCAAAGAAATTGAAGAGTTGAAAGGCATCGTGGCTAATTTATCATCGGCTAACACTCCTGATAACACTCCTGACAACATTCCTGATAACATT
This sequence comes from Microcoleus sp. N9_A1, assembly GCF_036701795.1. NCBI lineage: Bacteria > Bacillati > Cyanobacteriota > Cyanophyceae > Oscillatoriales > Microcoleaceae > Microcoleus > Microcoleus sp. N9_A1. The sequence continues at coordinate 14,648 of NZ_JAUBRI010000098.1, read as the reverse complement.
CCTGATAACGTTTCTGACAACGTTTCTGACAACGTTTCTGACAATGTTTTTGAAAAAAATTCCAGTAAAAGCAAGAAACCAAAACTTGCTCTTGTTCACTAGAAACAGAAACATAAACAAAAACTCAGTAACAGCTTTGAACAACTGTTACTGAGAAAAAAGAGAGAAAGTTTGGGTTTCGGGGTTGGAGTTTTAAGTATTAAGTGAGGACTTAAACTCAATACTCATAATCACTCTCGTATCAACCACTAATCGTCAAGCAGTAATAGGGTAATTGGCAATCGGTACTTGGTAATCGGTAGTAAGTAGATAGACGGGATCAAACCGCAGAATGTAACCGTATGTAAATAGGCTTAAGTTAGCCAGTAGAAAGCATTTAGACACTTTACATCGTTTACATAGTTGCGTTTTAAAGCGCCGACTTACTTAATCAGGGGATAGAAACATGATAGACTTAAAAAAAGAAATTCAGCTAATGTTGATGGCACGATTTCCTTTGTTGTGGGTAGTAAGCCCAGAAGAGGAAACCGCCGAAGAAATTTTGTGTGATATAGCAAAAGCTAAGGAAGGGCAAATCTACTTCTGGGATTTTGCCCGTGGTTGGACGGATTCGGGTACATCCAAGGGAAATCCGATGCAAGCCTTGGAGCGGATTAGCAAAGCGCCGACAATGGAACAAGTCACTGTCTTTGTCATGAAAGACATCGCGACTCTGATTGCACCGGGTGCGAATGGGCAGATAGCAAGTAACCAACTAGCGATCGTCCGGGAACTGAAAAATCTGGCAAAACAAATAGCCCGTGACCGTCGCTGCCTCGTTATCCTCTCTGACCAACTGAGAATTCCACAAGAACTGCGCGAAGAAATTACGGTAGTGGATATCTCGCTGCCGACCATCGATGAGATATCAAAGCTGATCGATCGACTGGTTGGCAAGGAAATTAAACTCAACGCAGAACAACGGCAACAGCTAACAAAGGCTTGCCAGGGGCTGACTCGGTGCCGAATCTCTCGCGTCCTTGCCAAGTGCTTAGTTCTTGGAAAAGTTGATATTCGGGCCCTCGCTGCGGTCATCGAGGAAAAGCGCCAAACCATCCGAGAGACAGGCATCCTCGAATTTATCCCGGTTCAATCAGGTCTGGAGTCGATCGGCGGACTCGAAAATCTCAAGCAATGGGTGAAGGTTCGATCGCACTCTTTCAGTGACCAAGCCCGCGAGTATGGTTTGCCCAACCCCAAAGGTGTGTTACTCGCCGGCATTCAGGGAACAGGCAAAAGTCTCTTAGCCAAAACCATTGCTGCTGAATGGAAATTGCCTCTGCTGCGCCTCGATGTCGGGCGCGTGTTCGGGAGCATGGTCGGCGAAAGCGAGAACCGCATCAGACACGTCATTAAGTTAGCCGAGGCGATCGCACCGGTGATTTTATTCCTAGACGAAATAGACAAAGCGTTCGCCAACATCACGTCTGGCATGGATGGAGATTCAGGGACAAGTCAGCGGGTATTCGGCGCGCTCCTGACATGGATGCAAGAAAAGACCGCGCCAGTGTTTGTGGTGATGACTGCGAACCGCGCCGAAGTCCTCCCCGCCGAGTTGATCCGCAAGGGACGGATCGATGAAATTTTCTGGGTTGACCTGCCGAACCTCACAGAGCGGGAGCAAATTTTTCAAGTTCACCTCACTCGCGTCCGACCCGATCGAGTCAAGCTAGGGAATTTCGACTTGAAGCTACTGGCAGAGCAGTCAAAAAGTTTCTCTGGTGCGGAGATTGAGCAAGTTATCTACGACGCGATGCAAAACGGCTTCAGTGCTGGACGCGAATTCACAGAGCGAGACTTGACCATAGCGATTACTGGCTGCGTCCCGTTAGCGCGGATTGCTCAAGGTCAAATTGACGAGCTGAAAACTTGGGCAATTCGATCGGGCGCTAAATCCGCCAGCATTACCGATCGTACTGAAACACCTGTGAGTTCCTACTCTCATCTCTCACCTCTTGAGGTTGACGAAAATTAATCATTATCAGAAAGCGAAGCCAAAGGTTACAAATGCTTCGCTTTTTGATTTAGGAATTGTTCACATAAATTAAGGCAAAATATGGAACCCCATTTTGTTCATCCTTTATCAAGCTTGGAAACGATCGATACTGATGAAGGCAGAAAAGAAGTAATAAATAGTTGGGCGTTTGCCTCAGTGATTTGGTCAACCGCCCTCGCTGGTAACGAAAATGCTTTGATTTTGATTAATGAGGTATTTCCTGATAAAAGCAGAATTCCTTTACTACTTTTGCGTTCTAAGCAGGGAGATGAAACAGCGATTAGAGATGCGATCGGAATTATTGCTTTTGCTATTGATGACAAATTAACTGAAACATTTGAAAATAAAGGTTCAGAACATTGAAATAGTCGTGTAATGCTTCGCTGTAAGGAAGTGATGTTTTGAGTTTGTGAGTCAGATTATGTCAAAAGTTAAAATGGATGCTGAAACACTGTCGAAGAATTTGCAACATTTCTGTGGAACTGAGCAATATTTCAAACATTGGCTTGGAATTCAGTACACCGATGGAGTCAAATACTTAGCTGAGAATGCTGAATGCTACTGGTTGATTGATGCGATCGGCTCTCATCAGCCCAGAGCTAACCGAATTCACCGTTTAACAGAGTTTCAACTTTGGTTCCTTCATGTCGGAAATGCACATGAGTTTATTAAGCCCAGAGGAAGTAATGCTGCGGTATTGACTTGTTGGGAAGATTCACCAACCCCCGAAACTAAACCTGCGATTATTCAACAGATACCAATTACTGATTTTCCGTTGCCAGAAATCAAGCTTTATGTACAAGAGAAAATTCTTCTGTTGCCACAGGAAAATTAAGCCTTAAGAATCTGTCCATTTATCCAACACAGGAAACTGGACAGAGACACTCAATCACCCAAATTACATAGGAGCAAATCAAATGATTGACAGCCAAAAAATCCCTGAAATCACACTCCAAGAAAAGCAAAAACAATTGGAAGCATTGCAGGCCGAGGTTGACATAATTTTTGCTGAAGCAATCATTAATCAGGTCAAAACAGCCGATTTTGCTATTGAGACTTGGGTAAATGCAGTGCAACAAAAAGCGCCTTATGTAGCGATCGCCAGTCGCATGATTCACCACAGCACAAGTTTTCAGGGAGACGAAATGTTGCAATTCCTGCGATTTCTAGCTAAGGGAACTCTTGAAAAAAATGCTTCGATCGTACACTGGGCAGTCGATTTAATTAATCAAGGTTTAATTATCAACAACACCCTCAAAGAGGAAAACGAAAATGGAGAATTTGAAATGCAAAATCTGTAGTGGTCAGCTACTGTTTCTTGGTCAATTAGGATACTTGAGACACTTTACTTGCCGACACTGTGGAATGATGTTTAACCAAAGTCCCAAAATTGTCAGAGACGAATTCGTAGCTTGCGGGCGCGTAGCGCATCGGATAATTTCTGTCAAATACTAATCATGCAACTCACACAAACCAAACAATGCGCTAATTGCCCGTGGAAAGTAGACCGAGATTTGAGCCAAATTCCTGGCTATAACCGGGAAAATCATCAAGCTTTGAATGAGACGATCGCTAATCCACATCTAGATTTGTTAGAACAATTAACAAGCCATAATGTCGCAATGGGTTGTCACTATTCCACTGATGAGAAACTGCTTGAATGCCTCGGCTGGATTTATCACCAACTTCGCCACAATAATCTAATTCTCCGATTGGTATTGATGCGCTCAGGTCAAATAAAACAGCTTGAGATTGATGGCGCACAACGGGCAACTTTTGCTGAAACTTTAAAAGACTAATTCTTTGACACTCGTAAAGTCATAGTTAAATTAGCGCTTCGCTTTTAAGCTTTGAGAAAAGCACTTTATCTTATATCTTAGCTGCTTTTCTCTCAAATCACTCACAGCATGAAACACATTGTCGTCCTAGAAATCATTGATAAAAAAAATATGACAGCAGAAGTTTTGCAGGAACCGCCAATGATTTTAACTTGGTGGGGAATGTTCTTCTTGTTTAATCGTAAAACGGCTCAAGATTCGATCGCTGAAGGTCAAATTATCACCTATATCTATATCGAGATATACGGCTGTGCTTTACGAAGTATCAAAGTTTCAGAAGTAAAAAAATTGGGGTTAATATCATGAATGCTGAGAGAGAACAACAAGTAATAGACGAAGCTGCAAGAATTCAAAAAGAGGTTGATAAAGTCTTTGAAACAGCTCGATCGAATAACTGGAGTTTGGAACAATTTGCAATTAAAGTTCTAGCAGGCGCAACAGAATTTGAAGTAGCATATATTGCCATTGGTTCTCAACTTGTTCAAAATGTAACGGGATTAGATGGTCAAAGTTCGGTGGAAATCCTCAAGTATTTGATTGCTGAAGCCCTAAATAAGAATTCTGTGAAAATTAAACAAGCACAGGAATTTTTCTATAACGGATTAGTTATCAACAAAGAGCAGGCTGAACAAGAGAAACGGCAGCAGCAAGCATCCAAACAAACCTCGAAAGAAAGTAGAAATTAGGATGAAAACTTACAAAGCTGATGACACGGTAGGACAACTGAAACTATCGATCGCCATCAATCTAATCCCAAATCTCCCCCCGGTTCCTTGCAAGGATTATCGCTTGATAGTTGCGGACCCGCCTTGGGATTTCCATTTGCGAGAAACAGACCCCAGCCACCGGGGGCGGTGTCCGTATCCTGCGATGACTGACCAGCAGATTTTGGATATGCCGATCGGTGCGATCGGAGGTGATGATTCCTATATCCTTCTCTGGACAACGAACAATCACCAATTCTTAGCCTTCAAATGTCTCCTAGCGTGGGGATATGAACATAAAAGTACATTCACTTGGGAGAAGGTGACGATCGCTGGAAAACCCCACATGGGAATGGGGCATTATGGTCGCACCTGTACCGAACACTTATTAGTAGGAACAAAGGGTAATGCTCCTAGCATGACTACACTCGGAATGACCAATGTTCCTAACATCATTCGTGCCCGTCGTCAGGAACATTCAAAGAAACCTGAAGAGTTTTGGGTTCTTGCCAATAGTCTTGGTCAGAGACTGGAAAATTGTGAGAGGTTGGGCAAGTTATCGCAGCCGTCAAGGATTGAACTATTCGCTCGGCAACAACGCCCTAACTGGGATGCCTGGGGTGCTGAAGCTAACTTGCCTAATGCTTTAGTTTGATGACTTAACCCTAGTTTTCAGCGGAATTACTAGGGTTAAATTTCTCCATTAGTGCTTCGCTTTGAGATATTGATTTGTCTTCTCCTATTTACCATCATGCTTGATGATTCCATAAAAGTTGTAACGATTGACGAGGACAGCTACATTGTTCGAGCCCAGGAATATCGCTATCTGGCTGCTGAAAACTCTCCAGAAATTGTCTCGAAAACTTATATCGAAGTCCTGAAATTGCTCGGGGAAATGGAGGTTACACAGTTCACCGGTGACGGAACCGAGTTAGTAGGTTATTTGTACAGAACTCATGATTTAGCTAATTCAAATCCTGAAATGTGGGATATACCAAAGTTTATCCCGTTTGAGGATCAGTTTTATGATGAGAAACGAGCAACTTACTTCGGTGATACAGGCTTTGACTTTGCCAAAAAAGAACTAGAAAAACTCTCAGAATTTCGTCTAGTGCAAGGCATCAAACGCTACCTAATCAAAGATTACAATCGAAAAATAATCGTATGTTTGCGGATGTACGACGCTTGCCGAGAGGGTTGGTTTACAGCATTCAAAACTGAGTTAATAGCATTCAAAGCTCCCGAAATCTACAACTGGAATAACTCTGTGTATCGCTTAACTTTGACTGCCGATGAAGATGAAATAACAACTGCTTACTACACACTTTCAGGAAAGTACAAACGATGATGGAAGCAATTGGAGTTAACTTAAGTCTCTGGGTTAGTGCTTCGCAGAAAGGTATTGATTTGTTCTCTCGTATTGACAATCATGACTAACCTTGATAACGACTGCAAAACGACAGAATCCGAATCTAATGAATTGCCAGACACCACTGAAAACGGATTTATTACTGTAAGTGATTTCTTTGCATATCAGCATGAATCAATCGAAACTGCACTGAAAAATAGTGAGTTTCAATACCTAATAAAGTTTCATCTGTTTGACCCTGATGCGCTCTGGAAACAAGGTGCTTTTAGAGTCTATGTTGCCCCAGAACATCTCGAAGCAGTTAGTAATTTGTGTAGAGCTACAGAAAAATCCCTGTAAATTAGGAAGAGCGTAATAACTGGGTCGCTCCCAGTTGATAACTATCATGCGATCGAATTCTGAGCCTTTGATTAATTTACCTTTTCCAACTAATGAACAATGCGATGTACCCCGAATTTATCTTCAACAAGAAGGTTCTTTCCAGGGTACTTGGATTGATGCTATCAACGCTTCTGAAATGCAGCAAAATATTGAATACATTCAGGCTTCAGTTAATGGTTCTGTCAAAATTAGTTCATTTCAACGCTTTCACAGCGTTGAGTTTCTGATGACACCAGAAATGCCAATCCCATTTATCGCACAAGTAGGTAAAGGAATTCTCAAATATGGCAAGCCATTTTGTGTCTATTTCTCCTTCTACGATCATCGGCAAGAACCAGAAATCTTGAAAAACTTTCAAGAAGATTACAAAGGTTGTTTCGATCGCACTGAAGATTTTGTCAAAGAAATTCTTATCCAAGAAGCCTTTGATGCACAGTTAAAACGCAATAATCTTAGCTGGAATCATCTCAATATCGAGGGAATTATCCGAGATTGGTTCTATTCGACAGAGGGAATTTATCGTCGGATGTTGGATGAGAAAGTCTACATTTTCAAACGTCGTTAATGATTTCAGATATAGCGTAATTACTGGGTCGCTCTCAGTTCTAAAAATGGCTTCACCTGAGACAAATATTGCCGGATTGCAGAAAGTAGCTGATTTTCCGTTGAATCAGCTTCATAGAGTTGTTTCTTCTATGAAGCAAATGACTCATCAGCTAGAGTTTTACGTTTATCAAGGCAAGTTTTGCCTCTACGTTTTACCCGAAAATACTGAAGCTGCCAAAGTGTTGCTTGGAATTCCGATCGAATAGTAGCGTAATTACTGGGTCGCTCCCAGTTTTAACCCATGCCTTACTACATTTTAGTCACAGAGGAGCAAGAGGTAGAAGTTTATACCACTCCTGAAATGTTGACGATCGCAGAGATTAACGAAGTAATTGGTAGTGAAGCAGTGCCAGCGAATTTCCAAATAGTAGAAGAGTTGAGTTTTTCTGATACTTCGATCGTCATGCTTTGTGATGCTGATGCTGTATCGAAAGAACTTCAGCCAACTTGTCTGACACAGAATGGCGATATTGTTTGTGGTCAGGTACTAATCCTGGCAACTGATAAATCACCAGACAATTTGTGCTTACTTAACGTCCGCCAAGCCAAACTTGTCAAAGAAGAACTGAAATTGTACCCAAAATCAGTCAAACCAGAACACGATTTCAGTGCTTCGCTATGGGATATTGATTGATTTTCTAAGTCGTTTACAGGAGCCAAGATGCCACGATTTTACGCTTTAATTAACTCAACAGGAATTCAAGAAGTACAAGTAACTGAAATACCAAAACTGCCTGAAATTCAAAAGCTTGTAGGAATTCCAGGTAAAGAAGCATTTTTGGAAGCGGTTTATCAGTGCTATTCTGACCCGTCGATCGCTATTCTGTGTGATGACGAATTCTTGCTTAAAGGTTGTCAACCAACTTTAGTTCTTCCTAATGGGACTATTCTTCATGGACAGCTTTTCATTGTGGCACAGAATATCCAAATTGAAGATTTCTGCCTTTTGACTCAGAAACAGCTAGAAATTATCAAAAAAGAAAGCAAAATCTATTCCTTACAGCCTCGCTAGCAACCAATCATGCCCTGTCTAGAACGAGAACTAGGGCATGAGTCATTTCAGAGTCAATTCAACATCAACGGTCAAGAATCATGGATAACAATCTGTATCGTCGAATAGTCCAGTATGCGATCGAAATATCTGGGCAAGACTCATTGCCCTGGCCCGGATTGTACACTGCCAGAAGTGTCTACAACCTTCTGCAGAAATCTCCGCCTTTGTTGCCCGAAGAAATTGGCGCTCAACTAGGTAATATATCAGCAGAATATGTCAATCAAATCATTTTAGCTTTACAAACTGGCGGGGTTGAGATTGAAGCAGTTCCGACAGAAACAGCAGGTGGTAGACCCAAAGTGAAATATAGGATTGGCAAGGATAGCTACACCTATTACATTTTGGTGTCGCCTAGAGGTTTTGATATTCGCAAATCTTCTCAGTTCAGACTTAACATACTGGAATTGATTGGAACTCACGTTGCTGATGTCGAGCGAATTGACAACGAATTTATCGATCGGAGTGCTGTGATATTTGCCAACAAAAACTCTAACGATAACTTGAGCTATCTCACCAAAACTGGGAAAGAATTACGGGGTTTGTTCGTCATTCTTTCTCTGATTAATGCTGATGATTTAGTTGCCTTAAATTCAACACAGGTTCGGTCGATCGTCAGTCAGCTAGTCTAATTCTAATCCCAATAAAAAAGCGCTAGTTGCCTAAGTTTCTAGCGCTTTTTAGTTCTGTATCTCACTGTTTTGTTGTCTGTTTCTTCATCCGGGGTGGTTTGTGAAGCAACAAAACAGAAGTAAGTTCAGTATAACCCATTTTCCACAACTAGACAAACAGGTAAGAAGAATGTTAGACGAACAAAATCCTAGAGAAGATGATGCGGTACTCGGCAATCAAGTCTTAGTTCCGATCGATACTGATACTGCGGTGCTCGGAGGTTTATTCGGTGTCAGGAACCGTTTAGCATCAGGTAATATAGCATCACAAATTGGTGCTATGTCTGAAGCGTGTCGATATGGTGAGCCTGGTTTTGATTTGATAGTTCAGTTTTTGAGAGATAACTGGAACTCGATCGATCCAAAAGTAAAGGTCGCTGCAAAAGATAGAGTTGCTGAAATTTTGAATAAGACTCTAATTACTGATAATGTAGGGTGGTATCTTATTTCACATCGACAGATTCGCATTGAGAATAAAATAGATACTTTGGAATTAGCTTGTGAGAAACTTCTTGATTACATACATACCGTCTACCTAAACACAAAATGGTATCTAGATGGAGGATACATCTATGTTTCCTTTTCTCAAATTCACGATCGGAATTGGGCTAGAGGTAACAGAAAAACGCTAAATGATTCGATCGACTATTTGGTTCAGATTCTCACAGCCGAAAAGCTAAGAAGAGTCCGAATCTTACAATTTGCTTACGCTCAAACTTATTATGATGTTTCGTTGGCTCATCAAAAGGAAATATATGGAGCCAAATTTGTCAAAAACATTAAATCTAGATTGGCGAGTCAAAGCATTTATCATAGTTTACTTCCTTGGTTTGAAGAAGAATTAGAAAAATTAATTGCGTCAGGTTAATGCTTCGCATTTAGACTGTGATTTCTCAATCACAGAATATGAAAGACAATTTGACGGAATTGCCGATCGACCAGCAAGTCTACAATTTAGCTTTAGGTTATGCCTCAGAACAAGCAAACCTACAACATGGGCTGAAAATTTTCTACAATACAATGACAGTGTGGGCAGTGAATTATCTTCTAGGGCGGATGAACTTTGAAACCCTGATAGATAAAGATGATGATTGGACTGTGGGAATTGAATCAGCTTTAGAATTGGCTGACTTGATGTTGCCCGGAATCGGAAAAATTCAATGCTGCCGAATTGATGAAGGAGAAACACGAATTATTGTTCCAGCCCAAGATGATCGCATTGCTTATATCTTTGTTGAATTACCTGGGTCAGTAGAAAAGGTCAAACTTTTGGGCTTTCTCCCGGCTACCGACATCCACGGCGATACTGTCGAAATTTCCGTTACCAACCTTCAGCCATTTGACCGCTTATCTGACTATTTGGAAGCTATTCAATTACAAACTGTTTAAGGAGAGAACAATGGCAACTTTAAAAACTTTGATGATGTCTTTGGCAGAGAAGCCCAAGCCTGATCGACCTCAATCGGTTTGGATAGTTAACTGCCCCCCGCCAGAACAGGATGATTTTGCTGGAGCAATCGGTAAAGCTGAATGTGAACTTGAAGATAAATTCCGATTCGACAGAGAGGGCGTTTATCTTGGCACTACAGCTTCCTTGGCGGGTGCCATCGCTCATCTCACTGCTGAAGAAATCGATCGGGATTGGCAATCTGTTTGCAGAATGATGAATTGGTAATGAAACCCCGTGCCTTGGGTATAGCCGAAGTATACCCAAGGTATAAACTCAGCAGCGCAGTGACGGGAGTAGCGCCCCGTCAAGCGCGTTGTAATGTAACTCCCGGCGAACGCTCCTGATTCATGAAATCTTGTACCTCATGAGTCAGTCTGTGGGCATCTTCAGCGCTCAGGGAATCTTGATCATGATCATTCAGGTAATCAGCGAAGAATGCTGCCGTTACATAACTTTGCCAGACAAACATTTCGTTTTGGGTTCCGGCAATGGGATTATCGAAGCTTTCGCCTACATGAAATACCGAGTTATCTTCGGGATTTCCATAGAATTTAGCTGATTCTTCTTTCATCGGAGTGCTAAAAACTCTGTAGCGTTTCCTAACTACCGATGTTAAATGGGTAATTGTCACCCCTGGCGGTGGATTATTCTTATCTCGGTAGTTGCCTTGGTTCATCCAGGCATAGAAAGCATCTATGTTCCCTGATACTTGATATCGATCGCCTTGCTCACTATGATTTCCGTACTCAGACAGTAGCATTTCCTTGAATAACTCAAAAACTTTTTCATCTGATTGGTTCACTGAGAAACAGCATTTCTTCAAGAGTTCGTTGCAGTCTGTCAGAACTTGGAAAGCATCTGTTACCTTGGTATGAACTGACAACGGTTTACTGCTTACTATGTCAGAGTTCTTTCTTCTGATTCCTAAGTAAACTGTATGTCGATCACTTATTACTGCTGGAGCAAGATAGCATCCAATAATTAAACTTTCAGACTCAGGTTTAAATCCAAATCCTACTGCTTTTTGTCGTCTCCGTTTCGCTTCACCCATATTTCCTCACTTTGAACTCAATATTATTCTATTTTAACGCTATTCTTTACTTAGCGAACATTATCAGCTTCGCCCTTAAGTAGTGATTTAGCAGTTCGTATTATGCACAACCCAGATTTTTCAATCCCTCCTGAAGTCGAAAACAAACTCAGAATCTGTACTGTAATTGAAGAAGCTTCATGGCTCTGTGAAGGTCAGCTTGTACCTTGTGAGGTCAATCATGAAGTCGTTGCCCCCCCAATTTTTAACTGGCAAAGCAGAGAAATTGATTTGCTTCTCTCGACAAAAGTATGTGACGATCGGTTTAACTCCAATCAAAATCTTTCTAAACAAGGATAGTGCTTGGGAAAGTGCTTGTCTTGATGCTGTTTCTGAATTAGGTTTATCAAATACTCCGATTATTTCTAAGTCGATCGTTACTCAAGTCATTAACAAAGCTACACAATTGATTCAGTCTTTAAATTGGTGGTTGATATAATAACGGTTTTTTGTTTCTTGTTTCTAGCAAGGTTTCTGGTAACGTTTCTTGTAATGTTTCTAGCAAATAGTAAGATTTTGCTTCGCTGGTGAGGGTTTGAGATGGAGGTAAATAATGCTAGACTTCGACAGAGAAAATGGTACTTGGACAGGTAAAGATGGCAAATTGGTAAAATATACAAAAGAAACTCGCCAGCTTAATAGTTACGGTCAATGACCTATCACTAAATCTTAGATTTTAGTGAAGGCTTGAGAAATCAAGTTCATAGTTGACCCGTCTAAGCTCCCTGAGAGCTACGTTATCCAGGTCATAGCACCCAAGAATGCTTCAACAGTTCTTGGCTCTGCTGTTAGTCATTAAACGTCCGATTTGGGTTTAGGCAGTGTGGCTGACCTAACAAGCCTAGATAACATTGACCAGTTGAACTTTACCCTAGCAATAGGAGATTTCAAATGCCCAACAGAAATGCAGTTTTTGTAATTGATGTTGATCGTAATCCATGCAATCCAGTTCATCCAGCAGCAGCCAGAAAGTTGCTGTCTCACGGAAAAGCAGCAGTGTTTCGCCAATATCCATTCACAATCATCGCGCGACGTAGTTAAGCTACGTGTTCTGAGTGGAGAGCCTTCTCTCCCAACGGATTTCGTCCCGTTGTCCCCACGTAAAAGGGTCACGCTACCCCGGTCACGTTAGTAGTAAATAATGAACCTAATGGAATGCAGACCACGAAAGTAGCCTAATCTAACAGCCTAAGTTGGAAAGGAGCAAGGGGAAGCACGAAAGGGTTAATCACCAGTAACCATCGTTTGTACACTTCGTGATGAATAAAGAGTGAAATCAGGCTGAAACACTCTCACCAAAAGGTAAGGGGGTAGAACTAGAGTTGATGATTCTCTAGTTCGACGAAATATAATCCCACCGGAGTAGAGATGGAACCCGACCCGTGACGAATCTCAAACACATAGAACTGCGGAAAGCCCTATAGGTTCTCAGTACAGGTCGAAGTCTGAGTAAGCCAACCGTAAGGAAAGCAGAATACCTAGAGGGTAAAGGATGCCAGAAAAAGCGAATGCTGTGGGTAATGCCGCAGATAGGAGTTCAAGATTTGCTCCAACTGAAAGGAAGCCAAATTCTGGCAGGTGTTTAATGATAAACCAACGTAAGGAAATCAAACTTCTGTGAAAGATAGATTCGGTAACGAAATCGGAACAGACGCATTACCTGAGAAATGGGCAGACCTTAATTGGAAAGCTGCTACAAAGGTGGTGAGAAATCTCAGACAGAGAATTTATCGTGCGACTCAGAGGAATGAGTGGAATAAGGTCAGGAGCCTTACTTCACTTATGTTAAAAAGTAAGTCCAACCTGCTACTTGCAGTTAGACGGGTCACTCAAACTAACCAAGGGAAGAAAACAGCAGGAGTGGATAACCAACTTGCTCTCAACCCTCAGATGAGAATCCAACTAATACACGAAATCCTGAAGCTGAACCCTTGGAAAGCAAAACCTGCTAAAAGGATATACATTCCAAAAGCAAATGGTAAAAAGCGTCCTTTGGGTATACCAACTCTCAAAGATAGAGTGATGCAAGCAGTGGTCAAAAACGCACTGGAGCCGAGTTGGGAAGCTAGATTTGAAGCCAACAGCTATGGTTTTCGACCAGGGCGAAGCTCTCACGATGCAATAGAACAAGTTCATACCCGATTACGAAAGGGAGGCGATGAATGGATTCTAGACGCAGATATTAAAGGAGCATTTGACCACATTAGCCACGAATACGTACTCAATGCTATTGGAGAAATTCCTAGCAAAGAACTAATCAAACAGTGGCTAAAAGCAGGTTACGTGGAGGCTAACAAGTTTAACCCAACAGAAACAGGCACTCCCCAAGGCGGTATCATTAGCCCACTTCTGGCTAACATCGCCCTAGACGGACTGGAAGGAGAAGTATTATCCAACCACCAGAAAGTCAAACAGAGCAAGAGTGGGGAATACAAAGGCAAAACCTACTACACAAACAGGTATTATCCTAGATTTGGGTACATCAGATATGCCGATGATTTCCTTGTCACAGCCGAAACAAAGGAAGACTTGGAAGCCGTTCTGCCTGAAATCAAGGAATGGCTGAAAAAGCGAGGACTAGAACTGAACGAAGAAAAAACCAACATCGTCAATAAGCGAGATGGGTTCAACTTCCTCGGTTTTACAATCCGAAGCTACTCAGATGGAACCACGCTCTGCAAACCTCAAAAGGATAAGATGATTGCCAAACTCAGAGAAATTAGAGGATGGCTCAAAAGACACAAAACGGTAAAACCGGAAGAAGTCATCAAACATCTAAACCCTATACTAAGAGGATGGGCGAACTATTACAGGCACTGCTCCAGCAAGGAAATCTTCGCTACATTCAACCATAGAATGGTACAAATGCTATGGCAATGGTGTAAAAGACGGCACCACCAGAAACATCTCAAATGGGTAAAGAACAAATACTTTACCGTACTGGGAAATGACCACTGGACATTCTTTGCCGACACTAAGGATAGAACAGGAAAAAGAAAGAGACTTTATCTCAAGGATGTAAGTGACATCCCAATCCTGAGACATACAAAGGTTGAAGGCGCAGCTAGTCCAGATGACTCAACCAAAGTAGATTACTGGAAGAAACGCCAATCAAAACTGGGTAGTAGCGTATGGGCTAAAGGCTCGAAGCTCTACAAAGTGGCTCAATTCCAGCACTGGAGATGCACTGAATGCGGAGACTACCTGCTAAACGGAGAACAAATCCACACTCACCACATAACTGAAGTGACAAATGGAGGCACAGATGAAATCGACAATCTTATACACCTTCACCAAATTTGTCACAGGAAAGTTCATGGTACTAAATAACCTCGGAGTCCAAGAATGCCAGAGCCGGATGATGCGAAAGTGTCACGTCCGGTTCGTTGGGGGCGCGACCTGAAAGGTCGTTCGGCACGTGGAGCCTACTCCACTAAGGGATTCACACCCCTT
>NZ_JAUBRI010000097.1:0-18164 GCF_036701795.1 Microcoleus sp. N9_A1 | reverse complement strand
TGTCGCTCATTTTTCTGTGTAAAAAAAGGTCTCTTATGTTCTTTTACCACATAATGTTACTATTTTGGAGATGTCTATAAGTGATTCCCAATTTTTCAAGCGAAAAGCGTTTAATCTGTCATCTGTCATTAGATTGAGTTAAAAAATATGAAACTTATTACAGAAAATTGCCGTCTCATCTAAATGTTAAAAAATATTAAAAATTTCACAAACTGAGACCGGAGACCCAATTCAAATCGGCAAAAAGCCTTGATTTATAAAACTTTACGTATATTTACGAAAGTTAATTAAAGGAAATGTAAAGATATCAGTGGAACTACGGAAATCGATCGATATAATAGGTTGTACAGACGTGCATATACTGCGGTGATTTGAATAAGGCTATGAATACTATGCGTACTTTGATTCAGCTCACAACAACGGCAACCCTGGCTACCTGCCTGCAAGTGAATACGATCGGCATCGCAAATGCCGCCTTACTTGCCAGTAACTCAACCAGCAACTCAACAAAAGACCGTAGCTTGCGGGGCCCGACGCCATCGACCTCCACAGTCTTGACAGTCGCGCGAACTTCTCGGGTTCCAAACAACCCCAAAAAATACGAACCAGACCCCAACGGGAACCCAAAAAGTGACGGTACGGGGACGCGCTGAACCCAATTTTTCAATCTTCTATTCGCCCAGATTTGTACCAATTGCACTGGTGAATTAAAGTGTGCCTGCACCAATCGGGATCGGTAAGTGGATAGTCTACCCGGTAGTGACCGCCGCGGCTTTCCGTGCGAAACGCAGCACTTTTGAGAATTAAGTAGCCAATATCCAATAAATTGCCAACTTCCCCCCAATTTCGCAAAACCGAGCTATTCTCCGCATCAGCCGGCGAAAAATCAATAACTTGTCCGGGCCGTAAATTATCAAGCGCTTGACTCAAAGGCAAAGAGGCAAATTCTTGCCGCCAAATCTCAACTTGGACGATCGCACTTTCCAAATCCCGCATTCCCCGGCAAATTCCCGCACTCTGCCACACCAAACTCGGCAATTCGACTCGCAATTTTTCGATCGCCTCCATATCCTGTTGTGAAATCGATTTTTCCCAGATTTCCCCGGAATCGAACTCATCTGGTAAAGCCTCGGACTTTTCACCTTCTACCTGCAAAAGTCCCATTTGCGCGCCAAAAACCAGACATTCCAGCAGCGAATTGCTCGCCAACCGATTAGCGCCGTGCACTCCAGTGCTGGCAGTTTCTCCCACCGCGTACAAACCCGGAATCGAAGTTTGGTTAAACTTGTCCGCCACAATCCCTCCCATCCAGTAATGGGCGGCGGGCGTCACCGGCACCGGTTCGGAAAAAATATCAACTCCCCAATCAGCGCACACTTGAATAATATTCGGAAACCTGTAGCGCAGTCGATCGACCGCAATCGGGCGCAAATCCAGCCAAACGTGAGGTTCCCCCGTCTTCTGCAAGTGGCGGAAAATAGCGCGACTAACGACATCCCGAGGGGCGAGTTCCCCGCTGGGGTGAGAGTCAAAAGCAAACCGATATCCCTTGCTGTCAACCAAATGAGCTCCTTCCCCCCGCACCGCTTCGCTAATCAGAAACCGAGGCGCGCCCGCTTTACTCAGCGCCGTCGGGTGAAACTGCACAAATTCTAAATCTCGCAGCAGCGCCCCGGCGCGCCACGCAATGGCTACCCCGTCCCCGGTACTTACCGACGGGTTGGTGGTTTGAGCAAAAACTTGTCCGCCGCCGCCTGTAGCCAGCACTACGGCCTCTGCCCGCAGCCATTTGACTCGGGAGTCGCAAATCGAGCTAATGCCCTGACAGCGCCCGTTTTTGTCGAGCCACAGGCTCAAAGCAAAGGCGGGGGATACGAGTTGAATGTTTTTGCGGTTTAATACTTTTGCTGTCAGTGTGCTGACGACGGCTTTTCCTGTGGTGTCGGCGGAGTGGAGGACTCGGCGGCGGGAGTGGGCGGCTTCTAGGGTGAGGGCTAAATCTGGGCCGGTGCGATCGAATGCAACGCCCATTTTCACCAGGGAGTCAATGCAAGCACCAGCTTCCTCGACTAAAAATTTCACCGCCTCCACATCGCAAAGACCTGCTCCCGCAGCCAGTGTATCTTGAACGTGCAGCGCTGCGGAATCTTCAGGGGCGATCGCTGCGGCAATCCCCCCTTGAGCCCAATCGCTAGCAGAAACAGGTAGGGTATTTTTATTGATTAAGCCCACCTGCAAATGCTCTGGGAGGCAAAGTGCTGTGTACAAACCGGCCGCGCCAGCACCTATCACTAATACATCAAATTTGTCAGTCATAAGTCTGCCGATTTTAGATTTTAGATTTTAGATTTTTCGACTTCGCGAGCGAACAAGTTTTAGATTTTAGAATTAACTCTACAGATGAATCTTGGGGCTGGAATTAATGTCTGTTGATTTCATATTATATTTCTTGCACTCAATCACAAATCATCTGAAATTATCTGCGTCTATCTGTGTTTATCAGCCTTTAATCTGGGGTTTCTGTATCGATAGACGACTTATTCAATGCAAGTCTATTTTAGATTGACCCTACAAATGAATCTCGAAAACGTACTGATTTCAATCTCGCCAATTTTTGATAGCTTTGCCGAATGCTTGAGAAATTAAAGGCAGAAGTCATCAGCCTCTAGAAAAATTTTTTTCTTTCTGCTTTCTGCCTTCTGCCTTCTGCTTTCTGCCTTTAAAGGAAGCCCACTGCTATTTAGTCGTAAAAACCGTTGTTCAACCTGTTGTCTCCTTCAATAAATACTGATTCGACATCAGTTACTGTGAATTTGTCCAGGTTAGCTTGCAGCACGGTTTTCTGAGCTTCCGTCAAGCCTGAAATGTTGAGTACGTCCTCAACTTCTTCGTAAGGAGCATTCTTAATAATTAGTCCAGCTAAAGTAGGATACAACCCTCGAAATTCCCGAAAGTCCCGGACGCCGCTATTGTTCAAGTCAATTTTTTTGCCGTATTCTGTGGCAAGTTTGTCATCGGCGCGATTTGTTCTAGTCGGAACGTCAACCACTATGAGCGAGGATGGTGGTAAGACGATACGGCTCAATGTGCCCGCGATCGCGCTTTGGTCTCCAGCCCATGCAAAGCAGCCCAGCACTAAGCCCAATACTGCCAATAGACGACCCAATCGTTTCATGAAGTTTTGTCTCCCAATTTCATACACAGCATTTATGTAGAGACTACCATTTTGCTTATGCAGTTTTTCAGATAAATCCGCAACAGGTAGACGGCTGTGATAAACTTTACATTTTGGTATTGACAACGCTGACGATATATGATAATACCCGACTTTTAAGCATCGCAGGCAAGTTTATAAAAGGCAGTCCAAATTAAAAACTCGGACTACCATTTTCAAGGGTTAATTTTTGCCCTGCACCCATTTTCTAGCTATCAAGAACTCTTTCCTTTCCTTTTGAGAAAAGCGTTCAAGTCAGCATAAGTACCAGCGTAAGTCAGGCTGGGAGTGTCGTAACCCTTCAAAGCCACGGTGTGCGGCTCGAAAGCGCCTTGGGCTCCCAATTCCGTCAGGTATTTGTAGGTCGTTTCTCCCACGGCGATATCCTTACCCAGTTGCTTGGTACAAGACTCTAGGCGAAATGCTGCGTTTACAGTATCTCCTAAAGCGGTGTAGTCCGATCGGTCGCTGCTGCCAGAATTTCCCACCATTGCATAACCAGTATTGATTCCGGCCCCGACTCGCAAAGGAAAAGGTAGGGGGTAACGGCTGCTGAGTTCGTCTGTTGCCTTGTGCAGTTCGCTCAAAGCTTGGCAAATCCGCATCATTTCCTCGGTGCTGACACCGCTGGTTTTGTGAAACCACACGGCCATGATCGCATCGCCGATGTATTTGTCCACCCAACTGCCGTGTTCGCGAATGATCTGTCCTGCTTTGCGGAACCAATTCCCGATGACTTCCGAGAGTAGCGTTTCGTCTAGCTGTCTAGTCAAAACGGTAAAATCTCGGATGTCCATTACCATGACGCTAATCAGGCTACGCACCGTCAAAGTCGCCGTAAAATCTTCAGAGTCTGTCTCGTTTATTGGATCGTGCCGGTGGCCGGCGGTTGGGTTGTAGAAGTCCAATTCGGTTTGACCGAAAATAATCCGATCGCCATTTCTGAGAGTTACAGGAATACTGACCCGCCGCCCGTTGACAAAGGAACCATTGCGGCTGCCCAAGTCGATCAGGTAGAACTCTCCTGTCTCCATTTGCTGTAACATCGCGTGATTACGGGAAATCCAGCGATCTGTCAGTACAAAATTATTGTCATCGCTCCGCCCTACTGTCCAGCAATTGCTGCCGGAGAGCGGCAAGTAGCGATTGCCGCCTTCTGTGCGAAGTACCATATGTGGATTGGCTTGCAAAGTCACCACAGCCCTAAAAACGACATCAAGTCAACCAATTTGAGGTTTTAAACTTTAAATTTTAACTTTACCGCGTGGCTGATAACTGAGATTGCTGCTAAAAACCTCAAATCGGCTGTTCTCAAATCTAAAATTGTTTAGTCGATCGTCGATGCACCAAACCCTACAGGATTGCAGAACCAAAATTCGATCGCCAGCGAAGGTAGTTATGGTTCGATCATAAGCGAAATTGTCATATTTTTCACCCCAAGGATGTATCTGGGGAGTTAAATTTGCTGCTTTTTGCCGAAAATATAACGATCTACCCAATATTCTACCTAATGTTGCCACTCCCACTGCGATCCAAGTTTTATTTATGCTGAGGGGGCAGAAAAAAACAGAAAAATGCCTTTCCAGCTCAAACCGAGATTTGTTAAAGACAAGGTATGTTTAAGATTTGTTGCTTAACTTCCTGTTCTTGAAGGTATCAACAAAGCCTTTTCCTCGCTGCGGCGGTCAATAAATTAGAAACACGAGAATTTTATGTTGTCGAAAAGAATTTTGCCTTGTCTGGATGTAAAAGCCGGCCGCGTGGTCAAAGGTGTCAATTTTGTCAACCTTCAGGATGCTGGCGATCCGGTAGAAATGGCTCAGGTATACAACGATGCGGGCGCTGACGAGTTGGTGTTTCTGGACATTACGGCGACTCACGAAGACCGGAATATTATGATCGATGTGGTGTACCGAACGGCCGATCAAGTATTTATCCCTTTGACGGTAGGCGGTGGCATCCAATCCTTAGACACAATTAAAAGTTTGTTGAGGGCGGGCGCAGATAAGGTAAGCATTAATTCGGCGGCGGTGCGCGATCCGAGTTTGATTGACAAAGCGAGCGATCGATTTGGCAATCAGTGCATTGTAGTGGCGATCGACGCTCGCAAACGGCAAGACGCAGATAATCCTGGTTGGGACGTTTACGTGCGCGGAGGGCGAGAAAATACTGGCAAAGATGCGATCGCCTGGGCCAAGGAAGCCGAACAGCGCGGCGCCGGCGAAATCTTGGTGACAAGCATGGACTCGGACGGCACTCAAGCCGGTTACGATTTGGAATTAACCCGAAGCATTGCCGAAATTGTCGAAATTCCCGTCATTGCTTCCGGCGGCGCCGGCAACTGTCACCACATCTACGAAGCCGTGACACAGGGCAAAGCAGAAGCTGCACTGCTGGCTTCCCTGCTGCATTACGGGCAACTCAGTGTAGGAGAAATTAAGACTTATCTAGCAAAACATCAAGTTCCCGTGCGGCAACAGTAGTTTAGGAGTTACGCATGGGACAAAAAACCCGGTTGCTCGATCGATCTCTGTCGAATAGCAGCCACGATTCTCAAAGACACCGGGTTTTTTGCCTTAGCGGGGAGAGCAGGCTCAGATGCTGCCACAGATACTCCCATCTCAAGTCTCAATCGGACTTCAGTGAGGCACCAGACTCATCTATCGGAAGACACAAAGCCAAAATATTCCCTGAGAAGGATTTCAAATACCAGTATTTTTAGCACAATATATATTACCTCAATTTAAGAAAGAGCCACTGCTCAAGGCTGTTGCTTTTATCGAACTTGAGCTAAAGATTGTACAGAATTTGAACGAGCTTCAGCCTGTTAACAATCTGAGCGATGAAAATTTGTAAAAATGGAGAAAATTTGTATGTCTTTTATCAGCTTTAATTTTCCTGCCAAGCGTTTTGTTCGCAGTTTAATAGCTGTTTGTTTTTGTGCATTGATGTTTGTTTCCAATGCTTTCCCAGCTTTTGCTGTTACCAGCAGCCCGACTAAAGGCGAAGCTCAACTGACGGCGATTGAGAGAGAAGCTCAAAAAGCAGTTTTGAAAGATCCTATGTCTCTGGAAGAAACTCAGGAAAAAGCTAACGAAGGGATTAATGAAGTTCAGGGAGATGCTGACAGCGAGAAGATGAAAAATCCTTCTAATACAAGGGCGACATCTTTTGAGCAACAAGTGAAAAAGGCTGTCGGCAATATTAAAGACTAACAGCGCAGTTATCAGCCTGAAAAATTAGGGACAAGGCAATGCCGTGTCCCTTGATTTTTGTGTGTTTGCTCTCAATTTATATCGGTTTCCGGTTGCATCAAAATAATAAAATCGAGTCAAGAGTTAACACTCAACCATTCAGTTTTTCTACCCCTGTCAACGGTCAACAGTCAACAGTCAACAATCATGACGAGTGCAACCGGAATTGGTATCAGAGGGTTCGATCGTTTGATCGCACCTGATATCAGATAGAATAAAAAAGCGGAAAAGATTTAGCACCTTTCGGCTTGACAAACACTCTTTGCTGCGGCTGTAACAGCAATTGGTCAAACTTTTCTCTGGTCAAATTAGCATTGAGCACTTGACCGTCATCTAAAGTTAATTCTACCTGAATTTCCCATCCTAAATGAATCAAGCGACTGATTCTTGCAGGTACTGTGGCACTATTTTCTGTGGTTTCAATTACTACGTCGTGAGGGCGCAAGAAAATTTCGGGGTTGGCTGAGTCAAAGCCGTTGTCTTGAAACATTCTTGAACTGCTGGGCAATACATTGACTGGGCCGATAAAACTCATTACGAAAGCACTAGCGGGATGGTCGTAAATTTCTGCGGGTGTGCCGACTTGTTCGATTTTACCTTTATTCATTACTGTAATTCGATCGGCAACTTCCATCGCTTCTTCTTGATCGTGCGTCACAAAGACTGTGGTAACGTGAACTTCGTCGTGCAATCGCCGCAACCAAGCACGCAAATCTTTGCGAACTTTGGCATCGAGAGCTCCAAAAGGTTCGTCTAGCAGTAACACTTTCGGTTCCACAGCTAGGGCTCTGGCGAGGGCCACCCGCTGCCGCTGACCTCCTGAAAGTTGCGACGGGTATCTATCGCCCAATCCTCCCAATTGCACTAAATTCAACAATTCTTCTACCCGCGATTTGACTTTCGCCGGTGCAGTTTTCTGAATTTCCATGCCGAAAGCGATGTTTTTTCGCACTGTCATGTGCTTGAATAGCGCGTAATGCTGGAACACAAACCCAATATTGCGGTCTTGGACGCTAGTATTGGTGGCATCTTGGCCTGTTAGCCAGATTTTGCCGGAGTCGGGCATTTCTAAACCTGCAATCAGCCGCAGCAGCGTAGACTTGCCGGAACCAGACGGGCCCAGCAATGCGACTAGGGAACCGGATTCAATCTGCAAGCTGACTTGATCGAGTGCTTGGAAACTGCCAAACTGTTTACTTACATTTTCTACGACTATACCCATAGGAAGTTCGGCAACGGATTTTATAACGGATTTAACGGATTTAAAGCATGGATGTTGAGCTTCGAGGTTCGAGACAAAAGTGAAAAATGTTAATCTCCGGTTTGTGGATGGGTTAAGGTAAGTTTTTTTATAGCACGATCGCGCATCAGTTGCTTAATTTTATGGTCTTACCTACCTCTGGAAAGCTCAAAAATTCTCTAAAATTCACCTCCATCACAAAACAACACAATTCTTTGCCACCAAAGTTGGCGTTTGGTACTACAATGCAGCAAAAGTTCAAGCGTTTTTGACTTCAACGGCTGAGGGGATAAAGGAAAATGGGAGATGTTGGACGTGTGCCTGTAGGAATTATCGGCGCTTCAGGGTACGGCGGCGTGCAACTTGTGCGACT
This sequence comes from Microcoleus sp. N9_A1, assembly GCF_036701795.1. Lineage (NCBI taxonomy): Bacteria > Bacillati > Cyanobacteriota > Cyanophyceae > Oscillatoriales > Microcoleaceae > Microcoleus > Microcoleus sp. N9_A1. The sequence continues at coordinate 10,083 of NZ_JAUBRI010000097.1, read as the reverse complement.
GCTGGCGGACCACCCGGCGGCTGAAGTAGTTTATTTGGGCGGGGATAGCAGTGCAGGAAAACCTTATTCCAGCCTTTATCCGCATCTGACTAACTGCATAGATTTGACAGTCGAGGCGATCGACCTAGACAAAATAGCAGCAAAATGTGAAGTTGTGTTTCTGTCGCTGCCGAACGGTTTAGCTTGCAAAATGGCACCGACGCTGATCGAAAAAGGCTGCAAAGTCTTGGATTTGTCGGCTGACTACAGATTTGAAAATCTGGAAACTTACAAAGCTTGGTACGGCGGGGATCGATCGGACTCTGAACTGGCTGCAACGGCTGTTTACGGTTTGCCAGAATTGTATCGCGATCGAATTAAAGACGCTCAGTTAGTAGGCTGTGCCGGCTGCTACGTCACTGCTAGTTTGTTAGCCTTGGCACCTTTGCTCAAACAAGGCCTCATTGTGCCAGAAACAGCAATTATCGACGCCAAATCCGGTGCTTCGGGAGGAGGCCGCAAAGCCGAAGTTAATCTCTTGTTGGCTGAAGCAGAGGGTTCTCTGGGCGCTTACGGCGTTGGCCGCCACCGCCACACGCCAGAAATCGAGCAAATTTGCAGCGATTTAGCGGGACACGATATTAAAGTTCAGTTTACTCCCCACCTCATTCCGATGGTGCGGGGAATTCTGGCGACTGTGTACGCCACTTTGCGTGATCCGGGTTTGGTGCGGGAAGATTTAATCACGATTTTCAGCGCTTTTTACCGCAATTGTCCTTGGGTAAAAGTGTTGCCGGCTGGAGTTTACCCGCAAACAAAATGGGCTTGCGGCACGAATCTTTGTTATATCGGCATCGAAGTCGATCCGCGTACTGACAGGGTAATTGTGATGTCGGCGATCGACAATTTAATTAAGGGACAAGCCGGCCAAGGCATCCAGTGCATGAACTTGATGATGGGTTGGGAAGAAACTTTGGGTTTGCCTCAATTGGCTTTCTATCCTTAATTGGGCATTGGGCATAGGGCATTGGGCATTGGGCACTGGGCATGAAAATTAAAAACTAACCGATTCCCAATTACCCATTCCCAATTACCCATGCCCAATTACCGATTATCGAGCGCTATTTCGGCCCGTAGCCGATCGCACCAGCATAGATCGCTTGATCGCCCAATTGCTCCTCAATCCGCAACAAACGGTTGTATTTAGCCACCCGTTCGCTGCGACACAGGGAACCAGTCTTGATTTGACCGGCGCGAGTCGCTACCGCTAAATCAGCAATTGTGGTATCCTCAGTTTCGCCAGAACGGTGGCTGATGACCGATCGATAGCTGTTCCGTTTGCCAAGGTCGATCGTATCCAAAGTCTCAGTCAAAGAACCAATTTGATTCAGCTTAATCAAAATCGAATTGCTAGCCTTCAAATCAATTCCTTTTTGCAGCCGCGTGCGGTTGGTAACAAACAAATCGTCACCCACCAACTGAACTTTGCTGCCCATTTTCTGAGTCAGCGCCACCCAACTGTCCCAATCGTCTTCGTGCAAACCATCTTCAATGGAAACGATCGGATATTGACCTACTAAACCATCCAAATAATCGATTAATTCTGCCGGCGAATGAGCCACACCGTCGTAAGTGTACTGCCCATCTTTGTAAAATTCGCTAGCAGCAACATCCAAAGCCAAAGCAACTTGTTCCCCTGGCTTGTAACCAGCTTTTTCAATTGCCATCATCAACAAATCCAAAGCTTCCTGATTGGAACCCAAATTAGGAGCAAAACCGCCTTCATCACCGACACCAGTCAGCAAATTTTTGTCTTTCAAGACATTTGCCAGACTAGCAAATATTTCTGCTCCCCAGCGCAAAGCTTCCTTAAAAGAAGGCGCTCCCACAGGTACAATCATAAACTCTTGAATGTCTACGTTGTTGTCCGCGTGGGAACCACCGTTGATCACGTTCATCAAAGGTACGGGTAAAACGTTCGCTAAAGTGCCGCCCAAGTAGCGATATAGGGGGAGTCCTAAAGTCTCGGCGGCTGCCTTTGCTGTGGCTAGGGAGACTCCGAGAATGGCATTTGCGCCGAGGTGAGATTTGTTGGGGGAACCGTCCAAGTCAATCATGGTTTGGTCTACCAGTGCTTGGTCGATCGCATCGAGATTAGCCAAAGCAGGGGCAATTTTGTGTTCGACGTTAGCAACGGCTTTCAAGACTCCTTTGCCGCCGTAACGGTTTTTGTCGCCGTCTCGCAATTCGTGGGCTTCAAAAGAGCCTGTAGATGCGCCGCTGGGAACCTGGGCGAGGCCAACAACACCGTTGGCTAGATAAACTTCAGCTTCAATGGTGGGGCGGCCGCGGGAGTCGAGAATTTCTCTGGCTTGAATAGATTCGATCGCAGTGTCTTGCATATGAACGATTCCTGACTTAACTCAATGGTTGATGACAATTAGCATTCAGCAGGCTTTCGGTAACTGACTGCTAACGGGTAATAGAGTACGCGATCCCCACAATTATTAGCGCTCATTTCAAACTTTTTGCGGATTTGGGCGACGATATAGTGTCAACAAGCAATCCTTATTGCAGAATAATTTTCGACAATTTTTACAGTAATTTAATTTTTTTAACAGCAGATTCACGGAGATTTGTTAATTAGAACCTTTGTTAAAATCAGAATGTCAACAAAATCAATCAAAAAAGGAGAAACCTAGGATGCTTAGTGGTGCAGAAAACTCCTGAGATGCTTAAGGAGCGTAGAGAATCATAGTTAATGGAGAAAAGGGGCTTGCGCCGTGGTTCGATAGTTTTAGCGAAAAACAAATCCACGTAAAATAATGGCTAAGCTGTTGTACTTTTAAATAGGGTATAATAAAAATTAAGTTTAGTCAATCTCTACAAAAATGCCAGCCAAAAACCATCTCAATTTCCAACAAATAGAGAAACTACAGAAAGCCTTAAAAGAGGAAAGAAAGGCAAATGTCAGAGAAAGAATTCTGATTTTATTATTGCTCAATGACGGAAAAACACAATCTAAAATCGCTGATTTTTTGGGTTGTTCAATAAATAAAGTATCTTATTGGTGTATGAAGGGAGACCCCGACAATCTAGAAAGTCTAATAGATGAAAGAATGAAGGGAAATCACAAAAAAGCCACCGATAAATATATAGAGATATTATTAGAAACTATAGAGAAAGACCCTCAAGAACTAGGATATGATTTTGGACGATGGACAGCGCAGAGATTAGCAACATACTTAGAGGAATCCACAGGGATAAAATTAAGTGGAGGACAAGTTCGGAGGATATTAAAGAAAAAAAAGTATGTTTACATCTGGGCTAAGTATAGCCTAGAGTCCAAGAGAAATCCTGAAAAAAGAACAGCGTTTAAAATAAAGATAGCCGAATATTTAAAAATAGAAAAAGAATCGCCAGAACGTTTACAGGTATGGTTTTGGGACGAGAGTGGATTTAGTTTAAGAGTCACCAGAAGAAAGAACTGGTGTAAAAAAGGCAGGGGAAAAAAGGTCAGAGGAGACCGAAGAAAAGGCAGAATTAATGTAATGGGAGGATTGAGAAATTCCGATAAAAAAAGGTGGATAGAGTTCATCAAAAAAGGCAATTCATATAATTTTCATCAAGTCCTAAAACTCTTTTATGAAGAGCTAATCAATGAATGGGTATCAGCAGGTAATCAAGCCTCAGAATTTGCTGAAAAAAAAGCGAAAATAGTGATTGTTCTGGATAATGCTAGTTTTCATAAGAAAGAAGAGTACCTGAAAATAATTGAAACAGAAATGCCTAATCTTCATTTAGAATTCCTCCCCGAATACAGCCCAGATTATAACTTAATTGAATTAGTATGGCATTCGGCAAAAGAATATATTGCCAATCGACTTTTTACATCTATTGAAGAACTAGAGTATTTATTGCACCGCCTCTTAAATCAATACTTCGGACAGTTTTTAAGCAGCGAGAGTACCATAGGATAGGACTGAGGGGAGGTTAGGATGATTTAAAATCAAGTTAGCGTCTAAATCTAACTTGTTAATAAAGGTGTAAAGTAGATGCCTATTGAATTGCAAGCGTTTATAAGAAGCCATTGAAAACACGAAGGGAGTCGGAGATAAATGACGATTATAAGCTTCATATTTGGCTAAATTTAAAGCAATTAAACTGGAGTTAAAATGAAAATCAAGTCGTTGGCTACTACGAGATTGACAGTCGGATAAACCCGTAAATTGTTTGGAATCACGAAAAATAAACTCAATCTGAAAACGAGCCTGATAATACTCAAGTATTTGCTCGGCTGGGAGATTAACATCGGTGCTAAATAATAAAATATTTTTGATTTTACCGTTGGGTTGAAGTTCAGACAGACAGGCCAAACGTATTTTACATTTTAAACAACAACTCCATACTACTAATGAATAAAGCTTGACTCCCGGCTGAATTTCTTTGATAAAGGTTAAGTTTTTCAAATTATTGCAGTCAACCTTACCATCATATCTTCGAGGAGCACCCCGTTTATTCCTTTCACCTGTATAGATGTAATTCAAGTTGGCATCAACCCTTAATTTACTAATCAAATTTAGATCTGTATCCCGTACAGCATCCCAGAACTTAGCGCGGTAATAATAACCGTCAGCTACCAAGTAACGTACAGATTCTGGCAATAAACAACGAGTTTTTTTTAAATGTTGGGCCGAGGAGTCAACTCTTGTTATCTCAGGCGTTGAGATTTCTGTATTTCTTTTTTCCCCCCGTTTCTTTGAGTTTTTTTTTACCTTAGCAGTTAGGGGATTTTTCGGTAATTCTGTGGGAGGACGCCACGGAGTTTGTTGTACACTTAAACTATAAGACAAATGAGTTTCAACTTCGACAACAGAAATTACAGAGATTTCTAATCCCTCTTCAGGCCTGCCAGCTACACCATTATAAAAACTCGCTTTTCCTTCAGTTTTTTTGCCGCTTTTTGGAATAAAAGAACAATCAATGACTGCAATAAGTGTTCGCTCATTATTTAAGGCTTGATTAATCAATAATTTATTAAATCCGGCAAAATCAAAGTCTTTGAAAAAGTGGCGGCGATAGGTCTTTTCATTCAAAGAACTATAACGGCACAGATTGGTAAAATTTACTTTGCCATAAACAAGTAAAATGGTGGAAAATAAAATTACCATAAACTTCTTTTGCGCTTGACTAATCTCTGGCATTTGTTGTAAGATAGATTCAATAATATTCATCAGGCAGTTTTTTAAGTTCGTGTGTTTTTTGAGCTTAACGTAAAAAGTGCCTTTTTTTTGTCTTTTTGGTTAAGCTCCCAGTGACTTTTTTAGCTCTGCTCGCGGAGCGTCCCTATTCCAAAACTGTCCGAAGTATTGTTAAATGAAGGGCAATTAATAATTAAATGGGGTCGCAAAATCAAAAATAAGGGCAATGCTTGTATCACAGTTTAAATGTGCAACAGCTTACACCCCCACTCTATTGTCAACTACTCGGACAACTTGGTCAATGGATTGTCCCCAAAGATTTTCGCCATCTGAAGAACTGTGCAGAGATTGTAGCAGCAATATTAGAATCGGAAAGTGCTTGCGCTTCCTTCCCACTGGATTCCTTACCTCAGCCATCGGGACTGCCAAGCCCGTAGCCATATGGAGCGACTTAGCTACTTCATGAATAATCCAGCAATTAGCGCTCAAGTGTTGTATGTGCCATTGATTAAACAATTTCTCAAAGAATGGACAGGGCAAGAACTAATTCTAGTCATAGATACCAGTATGTTTTGGGACACTTATTGCCTGATTGAAGTATGTGTGGCGTGGGGCGGTCGCTCTATCACTCTGGCTCAAACTGTGATTAAACATGGTAGTTCTACAATTAGTTTCGAGCAATATCTACCCGTGTTAGAAGCAGCTAAATCTCGACTACCAACAGACGCAAAGCCAACTTTACTGGCTGACAGAGGGTTTGAACATGGAGAGCTGATGCGGTGGCTCACAGCACAGCAGTGGAACTGGGGCATTAGAGTCAAATCTAATCTCCAAATCACCTTGGCGTCGGGCAAGACACAATCTTTAAAGGAACTATTTCCACTCCGCAGACCAAGTGTATTTATTTTCAGGAGTTAAAGTGCTTGGTGATGTAGAGTGCAATTTAGGAACGGCTAACTGTCGTGGAGTGAAAGAACCTTGGGCCGTACTAACAAATACACCCTTATCACTACAAACATTCCAACTATATGGCCAAAAATTTGGCGGAATTGAACCTCGATTTAAAGATTATAAGTCGGGCAGGTTTGATATCTTACGGTCGAAAATTAGGGACGCTAAAGCTTTGAGTAATTTATTAATGATGATAGAAATTGCTGAAGTATTAGCAATTAGATTGGGATTAATAGTGATAGAAACAAGCTCCAGAAGTAAGATAGATTGGCATAGTGAAAGAGGTTTAAGCCTTTTACAGCTTGGTATCAGAGCTATGAAAAGTTTATGTCATCAAGCTCGTTTAATTCCACTTCTCACGCCCATTCCTTGGGTGAAAATTCCTCCCGCTTGTGCTTCTATCAAAAAAATAGCGAAGTTAGAGTGGCGGATTGAATTTTCTAAAGTTATGTCATTTTCTTATTAACAAAAATAGTTTTCTGCACCACTAAGCCTAGGATGTTAGAACCCACATTCCGCACCCCAACTGTTACATTGGGTGTGGGTGGACTGAATCTACCCCAACAATGGTGATAACTGCAAGATATAAGCTGTTCGACATCTAAACTGCATTAACTAAGTTACCTTTATTTTTTATTTTTCGGTTCCATTTCATAATTAGTTCTCCTTCATTTAAAAGTTTATGTAACAGTAATTCTAATTTTTAAATCGATTCAAATAATCTATTTGCAACATATTCCTTGGCAGAATGCCATACTAATTCAACTAGGTTATAGTCAGGGCTATATTTGGGTAAAAACTCTAGGATTAGATTCGGCATTTCTGACGCTATTTTCTGCAAAGTCTCTGCTTTTTTATGAAAACTAGCGTTGTCCAAAATTATCACAAACTTACAGCCTTTATCTTTAAAGTCTTCGGCTAAATTTCCTTGCAATATCCACTCGGCTTTTAAATCTTCATAAAAATTTTTTAGCACTGCATAAAAATTAGCAGAATTCCCAGATGTCATAAAATCTACCCATCTTTTCTTGTCTGAATATCTCACTCCACCCATGACATTAATACGACCCTTTCTTCTGTCTCCTCTTTTCTTGCTTCGAGTCCCTTTTTTACACCAATTTTTCCTTCTAATTACTCTTAAACTAAATCCACTTTCGTCCCAAAACCATACCTGTAAAAGAGCCGGAGATTCTTTCGCTATTCTTAAATCCTCAGCTAATTTATCTTTAAATAAACCCCTTTCTACGGTATCTTGCTTAGACTCTAAGCTATATTTTCCCCATAGATAAACATACTTTTTTGATTTTAAAATTCTCCTTACTTGGGTACTACTCAGCTCAATCCCTGTCTTTTCTCCTAGATATATTGCAAGTCTAGCTGTTGTCCATCTCCCGAACTCATAGCCATATTTCTCAGGTTCTACTTCAATTGTATCTAGAAGTAAATTAATGTATTCTTCTGTGGCTTTTCGGTAGTTACCCTTCATCCTATCATCTTTAAAACTGTCTAAATTCTCAGGATCACCATGAATACTTTAATAAGCAACTTTTCTTAGAGAACATCCAATTAGTTCAGCAGTTTGAGCTTGTGTATTTCCGTTATTTAGTAACAAAAAAATTAAGGCTCTTTGCCGAATGTCTGGATGCTCATGCTCTTTTAATACTTGTTGAAGAGTTTCCTTTGTTTCGGAGCTTAGAAAGTTTTTAGCAGGCATTTACTTTTCTGAATATCATTATGTTATATTATACCAATATGCGTTTTAAATGCACAACAGCTTATTCAGTATAAATACTTAAAAGAGTGGCATTCGATACACGAGTTTACATTTAAGTTGAGCCGTTGGTATAAAATCATCTGCTGAGACATCTCAAAACCTGAGTGGCCGTCACCATCACCAAAAAAAGTATCCATATCCGTGAATAAAAACTTAAAATTACACACACGAATACACAGGCACAGCAATAAATTAGAACTCAGTCGCCGTCGCCAGAAAAATACTATTTAATCAATAAGTAATGCTCTTAGTATGACCATAAATATCAACTCAATAAATAATAACGACGACAGGCATCCGGGAAAAAGTCGAGAATTTTTAATCGTTCAATAGTCAAGTTAGAGATCGTTTGCACTTGCTCGAAAGTTAATAGACCTCTTGCGAAAGTCTCAGGCGATTTCTAATTTAGTCTTTAAAGAAAGTTCATAATTATAAATACCAGCGATTAAATTAAATCTTAATCCGAAACGCCTTCTTCGATTCCGATATCTTGATGAAAGTATTCTAAATATATTTAAACTTCGATGTATATTTTCAATAATAATTCTCTCTGTTGCGAGTTGCCGATTTAAAACTTTTTCGGCTTGACTCAGTTCTTTATTCTTGGTTTTTTTGATGGGATTCTACTATTTTTATGAATTTTTTTGATTCCTTGATAACCTTTATCACCTAAAAGTTTAAGTTCTTCATTCATCCTGATCTTACTTTTTTTAAACAAACTAAAATCATGGGTTTTCCCCGCACTAAAAGCGGTACAGATGATTTTAGCGCTTTTTTTGTTGGCTAAAACTTGCGATTTTATTGTATAATATTTTTGCTTGCCACTATAATATTTCTTTTGTTTTTTTTGGGGGCGTTCTATTTCGTGTTCTGACACATCCACCACTACAGTTTCTATCTCCTCATTTTGATTTCGATTCAGAACTTTTTTGCCAGGGAGATTAAACACACCTGATTTTATTAAATTTTTTTCCGTTTTAATTACAATTCGATAAGAATTTGATTCATCAATACCCCATTTAATTCCCAGATGAAAAAAAGTAGGATATTCTCGCAAATAGGATAATGTCATTAAGATTTGGTCTTCTATGCACAATTTACTGGGTCTTCCGGATTTTTTTTGAAATATTTTTTCCGCTTTGACTATTTTTACCATTTCTTTGAATGTCTCTTGATGTACTCCACAGTAGCGTTTAAAGTCTGCGGGGTTTAACTTTTGTACTTGTTCGTAATTCATCTTAGGGGCTTGCAATTAAATATAACCCCAGTTATGCTAGAAGGGTAGGAAACAAAAAATCTGACATGAGCGGTTGTGACCTCTGTGATTGGGATGCCAGAAATGATCTTGAGTGAGACCGTTAAATCGACGTTTAAGGATGCTGCCCAAAAACTGACAGGCTATCGCCGTCGAGACTTTATGGCAAAAGTGGCTGAAGACTACTTTAATACTTGGGCCCGCAAAGTAGAAACATTTATGGGGTGGAACCGAGACAGTGTTCAACTGGGCTTACATGAACGACGAACCGGACTGATTTGTGTTGATAATTATCGGGTTCGGGGACGACACAAAAGTGAAATTTTGCTGCCCAACTTAGAAGCCGATCTTCGCTCTCTAGTCGATCCAGAGTCCCAGGCAGACCCCAAGTTTCAATCGACATTTTTGTATGCCCGGATCACGGCCCTCGCGGTACGATCGGCATTAGTGAGTCAGAAAAACTACGACAGTGAGCAATTACCTTCTCGTCTGACAATTGGCGCGATTTTAAATCGAATGGGGTATCGCCTAAAAAAACACAAAAAACCAAGCCCTTGAAAAAAAATCCCGAAACTGATGCGATTTTTGAGAATGTATTAAAGGAGAATCAAGCCTCGGATCAAGATGTCAAGTCTCTGCGAATATCAATTGATACCAAAGCGAAAGTAAAAATTGGCAACCTGTCACGGGGTGGTAAAGCCAGAACCATCGAACCGAAATCGGCTGACGATCATGATACCGAGTGGCAAGCTATATTAGTCCCATTTGGCATTCTTAACACTCAAAGCGATCGACTATCGATTTATATGGGACAGTCCGCTGAAACTACAGATTTTATTGTGGATTGTCTAACAGATTGGTGGCACAATAACCAATTTGATTACACCGAACTCGAAGAATTAGTGATTGACCTTGATAGTGGT